>CAJOQM010000089.1 GCA_905236845.1 uncultured Lachnospiraceae bacterium
CGCTTATTTTTGTTATTTATAATCAAGAGGCTGGATGCAGTAAACTGCCTCCATCCTCCAATAATTATCTTTAAAGGCCTTAATTTACAGAGATTATTTCACAGAGTCCATAAAAACGCCCATTAGGGACGATAATATCAAAGTCACCGTTGAAAAAGCCGTAATCCCCGAAAGGGCATAGCCAAAAAGCCCATTTCGTCTTTCCTGCGGGCCGCTCAATATTTTCGTATTCAAGCCACTTGGTTTTAAAACCAACCCAGCCGTAGATGCCCTTTGAAAAACGGTTATACTCTCCCATGGAAAGGACAGCATCAACCATCTTCCTGTTCATCATACGAAAATCTCTGGCGCCGTCCGTAATGTCAGCGTCTGATATTTTGTTTATAATACGGTAAAATCTGCGGGCAAAGAAGCTCCTTAAAGGAGGCTCGCCCTTTCGTGAAATGCGGCGGGTAGCTACGGAATCATAATGTTCCTTCGTACCCTCCCGATTTTAGAATTTAAGGTCTCATACATCTTCGGAAGTAGAGCCGGCGGATCTTGCATATCTGCATCCATAAAACAGCGGTAATACCTCTTCTTCGTTACAGCAGGGCACTATCACCGAGATTAATGTTTTATATGACATTTCCACGCTCCCTTTATCTCCCATTTAATTCCGACCATAATAATATCCGGTCGATAAACTCCGGGTATCAGGTTTTTACTTTATCTCCCCATGCTTTTCATATCTTGCGGCCTCTTTAATCTTATTATTCTCATCCACAAAGACCACATGGGGGCGGTGAGATTTCGCTTCATCCGCATCCATTTCGCAATAGCACATCATGATGATATGGTCACCCACCTGCACCTGACGGGCAGCGGCGCCATTTAGGCAGATCATACCGCTTCCTCTTTCGCCTGCTATGGTATAGGTGGAAAAGCGGGTGCCGCTCTCAACATCTGCGATGTCTACTCTCTCATACTCCAATATATCGGCAGCCTCTAAAAGGTCGGGATCCACCGTGACAGAGCCTACATAATTAAGCTCTGCCTGGGTAACCACCGCTCTGTGTATCTTTCCTTTTAACATTGTGACTGTCATTATACTTCTCCTACTATAAAGTTGTCGATCAACCTTGTTTTCCCTATATAAACGGCTATTGCGCAAAGCACCGGTCCGTCTATCTTGTTTACGTTTGCCAGAGAATCCCACTCCACAATCTCTATATAATCAATCATGGCAAGACCCTCCTGTTCTATCTCCATGCGGATGGCGTCCTTTACGGTCTTTGCATCGTCTATGCCGTCGTCAAGAATTAGCTCCATACCCTTTTGGAGCGAGCGGTTAAGGACTAACGCCGCCTTTCTCTCCGCTTCGTTTAGATACGTGTTCCTGGAGCTTTTTGCAAGGCCGTCATCCTCCCGGATAATGGGGCATCCTACGATTTCTATGGGAAAATTAAGGTCACGCACCATGCGCCGGATGACTGCCAGCTGCTGGGCATCCTTTTGTCCAAAATACGCCCTGTCTGCCCCGCTTATATTAAAGAGCTTTGATACGACTGTGCATACTCCCTTGAAATGCCCGGGGCGCTTCGCCCCGCAAAGGACATCCGTGATCTCGTCCACATTCACGTATGTGGAAAAATTCTCTGCATACATATCGGGAGCTTCGGGGTTAAATATCATATCCGCCCCAAGCTCTTCACAAAGAGCCTTATCAGCCTCAAAATCCCTGGGATAAGCCTCGAAATCCTCAGAGGGACCGAACTGTATGGGATTTACGAAATCGCTTACTATGACTCTGTCGTTCTCTTCCCTGGCTTTTTTTATAAGGCTCGCATGCCCTTCATGAAGAAATCCCATGGTGGGAACCAAGCCTATAGAAAGATTCTGTACTTTCCATGCATCTACTATTTCCCGGACTTCAGCCGGTGTGTGAGCTACTATAATCATTTCTTATACCTCATTTATATCGCCGGGTCACTCGCCCTTGCGGATAGCCTCTATTATCTCATCATCTATGGCAAATGTATGCTCATCGGCAGGGAATGTGCCGTCCTTTACTTCCTTTGAATAATCGGCAAACGCCTGCTTCATGGCTTCTCCGATGTTTCCGAAATGCTTTACGAACTTTGCCTGGTGGCCGGGGAACATATTGAGCATATCCTGATATACCAGAACCTGCCCGTCACAGCCTGCCCCTGCACCGATTCCTATGGTGGGGATATTCACACGCTCCGTAACTATAGCCGCAAGCTTTGCGGGAACACACTCAAGCACCACCATAAAAGCGCCCGCCTCCTGGACTATCAGGGCATCCTCAATAATCTGCTTTGCGGCGTCAATGCTCTTACCCTGTACTTTGAAGCCGCCCATGGCGTTTACGGACTGGGGCGTCATGCCGATGTGGGCGCAGACGGGTATCTGGGCATCGGTTATCGCCTTTATCTGCTCCTTCACCGTGGCTCCGCCCTCAAGCTTTACAGCCTGGGCGCCGGCTTCCTTCATAAGACGACCGGCGTTAACCACGGCATCATATACGGAAGTCTGATACGAAAGAAACGGCATATCCGCAATAACAAGAGCATCCGGCGCTCCTTTTGCGACGGACTTTGTATGATGGATCATATCCTCCATGGTAACGGGCAGGGTATCCTCATAGCCCAGCATAGTCATGCCCAAAGAATCTCCTACGAGGATAGTCTCTATCCCGGCTGCATTTATAAGGCTCGCCGTGGAATAATCATACGCCGTAAGCATGGTTATCTTGTTGCCTTCTTCTTTTTGTTTTTGAAGTGATAATACCGTGTTTTTCATTTTAAGAAAGCCTCCGTTTTAAGAATGTTTTCCAGTTCAGTATAATCTCTATCCGGATTTTTCTCTTTTGCAAGAGCTAATGTGCGGCTTGCAAGCGCCACATAAAGCTGCTTTAATTTGGGATCCGCCAGATCCAGGTGCTTGCGCACGGTGACAGCATCCCCCCGCTCTATGGGACCTGTAAGCGCACAGGCAGGACCTTTTGCCATGACAGACTCAATATTCTTTCCCACCAGGGCAGGCAGCGCATGAGGCAGATTATCCTCGGTAAACCCGCATTTTAAGAGCTCTTTTTGAGCCACATCATAGAGAGTCACCATAAAGTTAGAAGCAATCGACGCCGCCATATGGTATCTGCCCTTTTGTGATGCGTCGATTTCCTGAACGAAATTTCCGCAGGATTCAAGCAGGCTTCTTATATCTCCTATCCGCTCCTGAGCGCCCTCTATGGTAAAAAGCGCATCTCCTATATCCTTATAGGACGTATATTTATCCGAAATCGCAAGGAAAGGATGGACAGAATAGCCGTACCCTCCCCTGTCCCGTATTCCGGTAAAGACTTCGGAAGTCGCAGCGCCGCTTAAGTGACAGATAAGCTTACCTTCAATAGGAAAAGTCTTTATTTGCCGCCACACCTCTTCTATTGCGCCATCAGGCACAGACAAAAATATGCAATCACACTCTTTAACCAATTTATCTATTTTATCAAATAATTTTGAATTAGTAAAGAGCGAAGCTTCTTTTGCGGATTCGGGATTTTTGCTGTAATATCCCGCTACCCCGATTTTCTTTTCCGAAAAATATTTTCCCAGGGAAAAGCCGGCCTTTCCCGCACCAATAAAACCTATACGCATGACCAATCTCCTGTTAGGGTTTATGTCCACAGCGCAATATAACACTATTTCAAGAGAATGTAAATGGTTTTTTAAAAACAGCACAAAAA
>CAJOQM010000090.1 GCA_905236845.1 uncultured Lachnospiraceae bacterium
ATATCAACCTGAATGTAAAAGTGGAACCGGAGAAGGCACTCTTTTGGCGGGATATCTACAGGTCTGTGCTGCCGGGTTATCACCAGAATAAGGAGCACTGGAATACGATTATCCTGGACGGAAGTATACCGGATAAGGATATAAAGGTGATGATTGCGGAAAGTTATGATCTGATTTCGGACAGCCCTACAAAGCGGATTTATTAGGCGGTAAAGAAAATCCCATATGGGCATGTGGCGACGTATGCGCAGATTGCGGAAATGGCGGGATGTCGCTTTAGATAGGCCTCGAACGGCTCTTTGGCAGCCTTTGTGATGCGCTCTTTAAGCAGCTTTAAGACGCTTATGGTCTTTTCTTCCGCACCGGGAACACCTCTTATTCCGGCGTTCTGATTTATTATGCGTTAGAAGTCCGCCAAAAGCGTGTTTCGGTTTGATTTATGCTGACTCGCAGCTGTTTATTCATGCCCTTTACCGACGACTAACGTAATTACATATGAGGTTGAAAGAACAATTAATATCTTCACCCTTGGCGTGAAAATTCCCGTCGCATTCATAATACATTACACTACTCCATGAACAAGCATCCCTTACCCGGCAGCCGTCATCGTCAAAGTCATACTTGCAACCGTTGATTGTGACAGTAACATTTTGTTTTTGAGTATAATAGTAGACTCCTTAGGCGACGTCTTCGAGATCCTCATCATCCAGTGCCTTTATGTCCGAGACGGCATCCTCGGTTTTGCGCCTTAGCTCCTCCTCGTTCTTTTGGAAATACGCAGCCAGCTCATCCGGTGTTGTTTCCACTCCGAATTGCCGTCCTACCTCACAGAAGATTTTTAGCTTTTCTTCAGGTGATTTAGGAACGGTGCGGCTTTACAGTGCGGCCTTTGCTTCTTCGTTTTCTGAAAACAGTTTCATTAATTCTTCTGCATTTTTCATGTGAGCGCCCTCCTTCTGATATGCGGTGTTTTGGGGCGATTATAGCACAGGAGCGCATAAACTGTAACGAAAAACAGCTGTGCGGGCTTGCGAGAGCAAAGAACGCTACAGTTCCTATAGGCCAATGAGGCAGGAGATAATGTAAATAGCGGTGACATTTGGGAGTGCAATGTGGGATTTCACATCTCTTGCATTTTGTGTGAATGGGTATTATAATATAAAACTTGGGTTAGGCAAATCTAACTTTAGTTTATTATGCGAGGTATTATATGTTTCTTAAATTATCAGATATAAAAAAGTCATACGGGGAGGGGGATTCCCGTGTGGAAGTCTTAAAGGGAATAAATCTGGAAGTCGGGCAGGGAGAGTTCTGCGTGCTCCTTGGACCTTCCGGCTCGGGAAAATCCACTCTGCTTAATATAATAGGCGGAATAGACCATGCGGATTCCGGAAATGTATCTATCCGGGGAGAGAGCATGGGAGAGCTTAATGAAAAGAAGCTTACAGCCTACAGGCGTGACCACCTGGGCTATATTTTTCAGATGTATAACCTGATCCCCAATCTTACGGTGCGGGAAAATATCGAAGTAGGCGGATATCTTAGCGATAAGGCCCTCGATATAGACGAGCTTCTTGATGTACTTGGGCTGACAGCGCATCAGGACAAAGTCCCCAGCCAGCTTTCCGGCGGCCAGCAGCAGCGTACTTCCATAGGCCGGGCCATAATAAAGAATCCAGACATCCTTCTTTGCGATGAGCCCACGGGAGCCCTTGATTATGCCACATCAAAGGAAATCCTTAAGCTTATAGAGACCGTAAACGAAACCTACGGAAATACCGTTGTTATGGTGACTCACAATGACGCTATAAAGCTTATGGCAGACAGGGTAGTTCATCTTCGGGACGGAATGATCCGTAAGGAAGTTATAAATGATACAAAGGTAAAGGCGGAGGATCTCGAATGGTAAGGCGTTATAAAAATCCGCTTAATAAAAGGTTTCTTCGGGAATTTAAAGAAGACTTTGCCAAATATCTGGTAATCTTCCTTATGATGACAGCTACGATTGGGCTGGTTTCGGGAATTCTCGTAGCCCAGGATTCCATGATAGCAGCCTATGATGAAAGCTTCGAAAAATACAATATAGAAGACGGATATTTCACCGCAAAAAAAGAGCTTTCCACATATCAGCGTTCGCAGATTGAAAGTACGGGCGTTACCGTATATGAAAATTATTTTTATGATCTTGAGACTGATACGGGAAGCACCATGCGTGTGTTTAAAAACAGGACAGATGTGGACGGGGTTTGCCTTATGAAGGGTGACTTTCCGGCAAGCTCGGATGAGATTGCCATAGACCGTATGTATGCGGACAATAACGGCTATGCTGCGGGGGATACCATAACAGTAAACGAAAGGACTTATACCATATCAGGTCTCGTCGCCCTTTCTGATTACAGCGCTCTTTTTTCGGATAACTCCGATATGATGTTTGATGCAAAGGAGTTTGGTGTCGCCATTGTAACGGATGAAGAATTCGCATCATACGACGAAGATTTTATAAAATACCGCTATGCCTGGACATATGACAACAAACCGGTTACGGAAGAGGAAAAATCCGATGCCGCTTCAGACCTTGTAGAAAAGATTAGTGACGTAACGTCTCTTGAAGATTTTGTTGCCACCTATGAAAATCAGGCAATTATATTTACGGGAGATGACCTTGGGGGCGACAGGACTATGATGGCTGTGCTCCTTTATATAGTTATTGCTATTCTTGCTTTCGTATTTGCGGTAACCATAAGCAGCACTATTTCAAAAGAGGCATCTGTTATAGGCACTCTGCGTGCTACGGGCTACTCCAAAGGAGAGCTTGTGCGCCATTATATGGTGGTGCCTCTGCTTGTATGCCTGATATCTGCTGTTGCCGGAAATGTTTTCGGCTATACGCTGTTTAAAGAATTCGGTGCCTCAATGTATTACGGAAGCTACAGCTTGACTACATATGAGACCAGATTTAATGCCAATGTATTTCTGGAAACTACGATTATACCCATGATAATTATGGCTGTGATATGTTTTGTAAGACTTTCCCACAAGCTCCGTTTTTCTCCCCTCAAATTTCTGCGCCATGACCTTCGGGGAAGGAAAATGAAAAGGACATTAAAGCTTAATAAGCATATCCGGTTTTTTGACCGCTTCAGAATCCGTGTTATATTTCAGAATGCGGGTAATTATTTCGTGCTTTTTCTGGGGATTATGTTTGCCACGATATTGCTTATGTTCGGGTTTGTTTTTCCTGTGCTTTTGCAAAATTATTCTGATACGATAGCTGACAAAATGATTACGGATTATCAATATTTCCTAAAGCTCCCCGCCGGGATTACGGAAGGCGATATGTGGCCTGAGGATTTGGCAGAGCTTATGCTGTTTCAGGAAAAGACCGAAACGGATAACGATGATGCGGAAAAATTTACGGGGTATACTTTAAAGACTTTGGGGGAAAACGGCTTTATCTCGGAGGAGATCATTATCTACGGCGTAGAAAATGACAGCGAATATATTTTGCCCGCTCCGGAAAAAGGAGAGGTCTATGTATCCAGCGGATATGCTCTTAAATACGGTTTTAAGGAAGGAGATACGGTTACCTTAAGCGACCCTTATGAGAATAAAACCTATGATTTTACCATAACAAAAGTATATGATTACGAGGGCGGGATGTGCCTGTTTTTGCCCTTTAATGAAGTAAATGAAATGTTTGACTTAGGAAGCGGCACCTTTGCGGGGTATTTCTCGGCCACCCCTATAACTGACATAGACGAAAGCTATATCGGGACGGTTATCGACTCGGATTCCATGACGAAAGTCTCCCGCCAGCTTCTTATATCCTTTGGGCAGCTTGCATGGATGCTTGATATATTTTGCGTTATCATGAATATAGTACTTATTTATCTTCTTTCAAAGGTCATAATAGAAAAGAACGCCCAGAATATTTCCATGACAAAGATACTTGGGTTTTACCCCGGGGAAATAAACAAGCTTTATATTACACCCACTACCATACTTGTTATTATATTTATGCTTGTTTCCATGCCTGTTTCCACGTATCTTCTGGAATTTCTTGTAAAATATATATTCAGGCAGATGAGCGGATATATAAGCTTTTATATGGATAATACATTATATATAAAGGCGTTTGCCCTTTGCATTGCCACCTATGCCGTAGTTGCTTTTATGCAGCGCCGGGCAATAAACCGGGTGCCTATGGAAGAGGCCTTAAAGAATGTGGAATAAACGTATGACAGTTGTTCATTAAACGAACAACAATAAATTGTTGTTTTTTAACAAAAATTTGTTATAATACAAATTGTGATGTTTATCGCATTTATTTTTATGCGGTAAGGCTCAAATTTTTGAAGGGGAGGTGATTTTATGAGCCGCGGTGATACTTTCATTGAAGTGAAAGACATCGTTAAGGTTTTTCCGGGCGTTCGCGCTTTAGACGGCGTATCCTTTGATATACGCGAAGGAGAGTGCCATTCTTTGTGCGGAGAAAACGGTGCGGGAAAATCTACTCTTATTAAGGTTCTTACGGGAGCTCATGAACGTACGGAAGGTCAGTATCTGATAGACGGAAACGAAGTGCATTTTAAGAGCACTCAGGAAGCCATAGCCATGGGCGTATCCTGCGTTTATCAAGAGCTTTCCATAGTACCTGAGCAGTCCGTTGCAAAGAACCTTTTCATCGGCAATCTGCCGAAGAAAAACGGCATGATTGACTATCGTAAACTCTATGCCGACACCAAAGACATCTTAACACAGCTTGATATGGACATCGATCCCAGGATGAATGCGGGAGAGCTTTCCATAGGTCAGCAGCAGATGATTGAGATAGGCCGCGCACTTACAAGAAAGGCGCGCCTTATTATCATGGATGAGCCTACATCGTCCCTGTCTGAAGCAGAGACGGATAAGCTTTTTGAAATCTGCGCAAAGCTTAAGGAAAGAAATATCGCCATAGTTTATATTTCCCATAAGCTTGACGAGGTTATGCATTTGTCCGACAGGATAACGGTTATCCGGGACGGCAAGAATATTGTGTCCATGAACAAAGAGGACACTACCCAGGAAGAGCTTATTGCAAATATGATAGGCCGCTCACTGGAAAATATGTACAACAAAGAAAAAGTCGAGATTGGCGAGACGGTTCTTGAAGTTATTAAGCTTTCAAGAAGAAATGTGTTCCACGATATCGATTTTACAGTGCATAAAGGCGAAGTAGTGGGATTCTTTGGACTTGTGGGCGCAGGTCGAAGCGAGATCATGAGAGCCGTATTTGGCGCAGATCCTTATGACAGCGGTGCTGTGCGTATTACAGGCGAAGAATTAAAACCGCATAATCCTGCTCTTTCCATAGAGCATGGTATGGCTTTTGCTACTGAGGACAGAAAGAAAGAAGGACTTATGCTCCGGCTTTCCATTATGATGAATATGACGATTTCTAATCTGAAGCGTCTGTCCCATTTTGGGGTAATGGATAAGAAAAAGCAGCAGGATGCGGCAAAGGAATTTGTTGAAAGCCTTCGCGTAAAGACGCCTTCCATAGCGCAGCTTGTGGGGAATCTTTCCGGCGGAAACCAGCAAAAGGTAGTTCTTTCCAAGTGGCTTATGACCATGCCAAAGGTTCTTATCGTAGATGAGCCTACCCGCGGTATTGACGTAGGTTCAAAGGCAGAGATATATGGCATATTGAACGAACTTGCCAAAAGCGGAGTAGCTATTATCGTGGTTTCCTCCGAGATAGAAGAGGTCATGGGTGTAAGCGACAAGCTTATTACCATATACGAGGGGGCAAAGACTGCCGAATTTGATGTCACCCCTGAACTTACCAGAGAGGAAGTCCTCTCCTGTGCGTTAGGAGGTGCTCCGAAGTCATGAATGATAAAAAAGGTTTAAAGAAAATAACGGGAATAGAGAACTTCGGTATCTACTTGATAATGCTTGCGTTCATCGTGGTGGTTATCCTTATTGTGGGTCCCGATAAGTTTCTGAATGTAAAAAACTTAACCAGTCTTGTACGCTCGCAGGCTGTTATCTGTATTATAGCCGTGGCGGCGACGTTGGTTATGATTACGGGTAATATCGACCTTTCTGTCGGCTGGATGGTGGGCTTTGCTTCCGTTATAGCGGCGGCGCATTCGGACAATGCGTTTTTGGCAATAGTCCTTCCCATCATTGCCTGCGCTTTGTGCGGCGCTTTAAATGGTATACTTGTAGGCGGGCTAAAGCTGAATGCCTTTATCACTACCCTGGGAACCATGTATGTCTTTGAAGGTATTGCATATTTGTACGGAGAGGGCAAATCGCTTTCAGGAGGTGCGACAAATTCGGCAATTCTGAAGGCTCTTGGTCAAAGCAGCATACTGTTTATACCGACTCCTGTATGGGTTCTTGCGGCAGTAGCGGTTATATTCTGGTTTATCTTAAGGAAAACCACTTTCGGCGCAAAGATTTATGCCGTAGGTGCAAACAAGACGGCTGCCAGATTTTCCGGCGTTTCTCCTGGAAAGACTGTATTTTTGGCGTATCTTTTAACAGGATGCGCAGTAGGTCTTGCAGGCTCCATTATGTATGCCAGAGTTATGTCTACACAGATTTATGCCGGCTCCGGCTATGAATTCGATGTGCTTTCGGGTATAGTTCTTGGAGGAACATCCGTTACGGGCGGCAAGGGAAATATCCCCGGTACCGTACTGGGCGTTATCTTCATAGGAATTTTAGGAAACGGCTTTACTCTTATGGGACTTTCCGCAAATGTCCAGTACATTGCGCAGGGAATTATCCTGCTTGTTGCAGTTTCCGCAGATATTATGAAAGAAAGGAGGGCATAAATCATGAAACAGGCTGAAAAATTACCGGTTAAAGAAGACAGCAAAGTTGTAAAATTCTTTAAGAGAAACAATATTATACTGATCCTTATTCTGGTCTATGCGGCAGCGGCTCTCCTGGCATCTCCCGGACTTTTGGGAGGAAAGAAGAATACCTTCTTTACCGTATCAAACACATATGATCTTTTGACTCTTGTGGGAGTCTACGGCATACTGGCTATGGGTCTTACCTTTGTTTTTATAGTAGGAGGCATCGACCTTTCCATAGGCTATCAGGTGGCGTTTTGCGCAGCTATATTTGCTGTAATGGCTCGCAGCGGAGTGAATGTTATTCTTGCTATGGTGATTACATTGGTATGCGGATGTGCTGTGGGATATCTGAACGGTACCATTGTTACCCGCATAGGTATACCGCCTTTGATAGGAACCCTGGCTGTTATGACTGCCCTTAAAGGTATAGTTTACATAATATGCCCGGATTCACTTTCAGTAGGTTCCGCCACATTGGCCGGAAACACTTTGAGCGCCGTATATAAGCTTGGTGGAGCCATCACCCTTCCTGTGATTCTCATAGTGATACTTACGGTTGTATTCACCATATTCCTTAAATATACCGTGACGGGCTCGAATTTCTACATTACCGGCGGTAACTTTGAGGCAGGTATGCTTTCGGGCATTAATCCCAACAGACTTTCGAGGATTGCCTATACCCTGGGTGGATTTTGCTCTGCTTTGTGCGGTCTGCTTCTTTGCTTCCGTACAAATACCGCTACATACAATATGGGCGACGGTATTGATATTACGGCTATCTGCGCTATCGTAGTCGGCGGTGTCAAGATGCAGGGCGGCCGCGGCAATATGGCGATGTGCATCATGGGTGTTGCCGTGATACAGATAATAACAAACGTTATGAATAAGCTCCATTATTCAACAGCTGTCGTAGCGCTTGTTACAGGTATTGTAGTTATACTGGTTCTTATCCTTGACCGCTTCACAAGCGGCAGGGATGTCCTTGATGACTAGATCCGGTTGTATTTTCAAGGCTTAAGCTTTGGAGTTACACATATATTAATTTTTATCTTACAAAAGGAGGAGAAAAATGAAGTTAAAAAAGTTTTTTGCACTTTGTATGGCGACAGTAATGGCGTTTTCTGTAGCTGCATGCGGAGGCTCATCTGACAGCAGCTCCGACAGCAGTTCTGATTCGTCGGGAGCTGAAAGCGGCGCAGCAGGCGGCGGCGGAGCAGATGTAGGTGATGTGGATCTTGACGATCTTACCATTGCTTATCTTAACGTTACCGATTCACTTGCTCCCTGGCCCCAGTACATCAAGGAGGACTTCCAGGCTATCTGTGATGATAATGGATGGACTCTTATCGGCTATGACGGACAGGGCGATGTAAATACCCAGACAGATGAGGTTGCATCAGTTATTTCAGACGGAGAAGCGGATCTTGCCGTTCTTTTTGCCGTAAGCTCTGATTCAGGTGTGCAGTATGTACAGGATCTTACTGATGCAGGTATTCCTGTTATTACCTTTGGTTCCGATGTATCAGAAGACGGCAGATCCAACGTAAAGTGCTATGTGGGCGTTGACCAGGAGCTCCTTGTTGACCTTTCCGCAGAATATGCGATTGAGAACGAGCCCGAAGGCGCAAAGTACATGGTTCTTTCCGGATTCGAAGGTCAGTACGACTATATCGCCCGCAGTGCAGAGACTACAAAGGTGTTTGACGAGGCAGGCTTTGAGATGCTTGGCGATATCAATTACTGCGGAGCTTCCCGTTCAGAGGCCGCAGACTTTGCAACCACACTTCTTAACCAGTATGGCGAGGATATGAACTTTATATTCTGCCACTCTGATGAGTTTGCCCTTGGTGCAATGCAGGCAGTAGAAGAAGCTGGTCTTACAGGCAAGGTTCACATTTACTCAATGGAAACCTTCCAGGAGACGCTTCCCTATCTTGAGGACGGCACCATTTCTTCATCTGTAACCATGACTTCTCAGGCCGTTGCCGACAAGCTCGGCGAGGTTATTCCCAAGGTTATGAGCGGAGAGAGTGTTGATTACGATCAGTCCATCGACCAGGTACTTGTTACAAGCGACAACGCTTCCGAATATGATGGGACTCTTCAGTACTAATATTATTGGAATTGTAGTCAATTTGATTTTTGCTTAATAATAGGGTCGGATCGTTTTGGCGGTCCGGCCTTGTTTTTGGAGAATATTATGAAGAAAACATCACATAACACAGATGAAGGAGCAATCAGAGCTTTGTTTGAAAAGGTAACGAGCCGGCTTATTGCGCAAGGTCTTACAATATCCACCATGGAAAGCTGTACTTCCGGGTTTGTAGCATCGCTTCTTACGGATAGGGAAGGGGCGTCAGCAGTATATAAAGGCGGTTTTGTTACTTATTCAAATGAGGCAAAGATAAAGGCAGGGGTTCCGGAGGAAATCATAAATTGCTATGGGGTTTATTCGCCTGAAACCGCAAAAGCCATGGCGGATGCTGCCCGCAAAGCTTTTGACACGGATATCGCAATAGGAATCACGGGAACCTTTGCAAACGAAGACCCGGTAAATTCCGACAGCAAAGCCTATACCGTATATGTATGCGTGATGTTTCGGGAGAAGATCTTTGAGGAAAAACTTGACCTTTCGGAACTTAAAGAATCAGACCGGTATGAAATGAAATTATATGCCGCAGGAGAGGTGTGCAGGATTATTGATGAAAACTTCCCGGGGTAAATTGGTCGGTAAAGTTAACAGGATATACCGGCTCTTTCGTTGTAGTGCCGAATTCCGTCAGCTCCTATGCTGCAGCTTTTGATAAACCGCAAAGAAAAAATGGTGCGACACCCGCACATATTCAACGCAGACACGCACCTTAATCTAAACCAACATACAGGTGTGTCATGGGCGGTTCTGTTGACATTCACAGCACAAAAAAGGCTCTGCTTATAGGTGACAAGGGTCTTTTCTGATGTTTTCTTACAAATGCCCTATATCAGTGTAAATATAAGAAAAAAACAGCCTCTACTTCGACTATAAATTGCAATTTTCTTACAAATGGCTTTTAATCGCAGCAAATGTAAGAAGTTTTTGCCTTGAAATATTTCAGAATGGGTGCTGTTAACCATTGTCGGAGAAAAAATTCTTACATTCTGCCTCGAATTCTTAGATATGTAAGAAAAAGTCTGCCATCTATGCTCCAGAAAAACCAGGAATTTCTTATATATCAGTAATATTCTGCGATTTGTAAGAATGCTTCCGGCTTGGCGTACACTTGAGAAAGGGGAAGCAGGACCGGGGATTCAGTCGTTTCGCATGGCCCCGCCGGAAAACATTTTCTTTGCGCCGGATCATCTGCAGAAAATTCTCCTTTACAACCCCCCAAAACCTGTGCTATGATACAGCTGACAGCGGGATTGGGAATTCAATCTCCTATCAAAGAACCGCATTTCTGCGGGGTTTACCCATTACATTGACCCGTTTTTGGGGGTTAATATGTATAGTGTAATAAAGACTGCGACTGTCTGCGGGATGGAGATCCGTTCCGTTGAAGTAGAAGTAGATGTATCCGAGGGGATGCCTTCTTTTGATATGGTAGGATTTTTGTCTTCCGAGGTAAAGGAAGCAAAAGAAAGAGTCCGCACGGCCATGAAAAATTCGGGCTTTGCCCTTCCTCCGAAGAGGATTATGGTAAATTTGCTGCCTGTAAATCTTAGAAAAGTCGGGAATATTTATGATCTTCCCGTAGCCGTTGCCCTTATGCGCTCCATGGGGATTTTGGAAAACAATGAACTGAACCTGGATAACTGGCTTATCATAGGGGAGATCGGACTTGACGGCAAGGTGCACAGGGCAGACGGAGTGCTGCCTATTGTCTGCTATGCTCTTATGGAAGGATATGAGAGGATTATCATCCCCCGGGGGAATCTTAATGAAGCCTGCTGCGTAAACGGAATCGGTATAACGGCTGTGGGTTCCCTTATGGAAGCTGTGGAATATATATGCGCTGATGAAGAGGGACGCAGGGAATTTGACAGCAAAAATATGCTTGAAATATTGGAAAACGCCGCTGTAAAAGATATCGGAGGTACTGTCGAAGCTTCGTTTCGCAATGAAATTGCGCCTGATTTTAGCGATATCCGCGGGCAAAAAGCCGTAAAGCGGGCATGCGAGGTGGCGGTATCGGGTATGCATAACTTCCTTATGATAGGACCTCCGGGAGCGGGAAAAACCATGATAGCTTCAAGGATTCCTACCATCATGCCTGAGCCTGATTTTGAAGAGCGCATGGAAATAACAAAGATATACAGCATAGCGGGGGAATTGAAGTCGGGAGACGGTCTTATTACCCAAAGACCCTTTAGGAGCCCTCACCATACCATAAGCCTGCAGGGGATGGTAGGAGGCGGTGCCGTGCCCAGGCCGGGCGAAATCACCCTTTCTCACGGCGGAGTCCTTTTCCTTGACGAGCTTACGGAATTTTCCAAAAGCGTTCTTGAGACTCTTCGCCAGCCCTTAGAAGACGGCAAAGTCTCCATAGTCCGGGCAAGCGGAAGGTACGAATATCCGGCGGATTTTATGCTTTGCTGCAGTTCGAACCCCTGTTCTTGCGGCTATTATCCCGATCGCAACAGATGCAACTGTTCCATACAGCAGGTGTCAAGATATTTGGGGAAGATTTCAAGGCCTCTTCTTGACAGGATAGATATCTCCATCGAAGCTCCCAGGATAAGCTATGAAGAGCTGGGGCGGGGCACCGGGGAATCCGGGACATCTGCGCAAATAAGGCAAAGGGTAAAGGAAACCCAGAATATTCAAAAGGAGAGGTACAAAAATATCGGTATAAATTTTAATTCCCAGCTGAACGGAAAGCAGGTGGAGAAATATTGCAAATTAAATAAAGACCTTAAGGATTATATGGCATCTGTTTTTGAAGAAATGAATCTTACCGCAAGGGGATACCACAAGATATTAAAGGTTGCCCGCACCATAGCGGATATGCGTAAGTCGGAAAATATCGAAGAAGAAGATATTTTTGAGGCTGTAATGTATAAGGGGATAGATGAGAAATTCTTTTCGGAGGTGACGGGATGAAATATTGCGCATGGCTTCATTCGACGGGTGTAATTGGTGCGGGAGCTTATCACAGAATGCGTGATAAGGGCATGAGCGCCCAAAGCGTCTGGGAAACGGATAATGAGATAATAAAAAAAACCGGAGTTTTTACCGATACACAGCTAAATCACATAGCGGCCGCAAAATCCGGCAAGACTCCCGATGAAATATGGGAAGAGCTTACGGATAAAGGGATATTGTTTTATTGCATGGGAAAGGGAGAGTATCCTCAAAAGCTTCTTAATATCCCCAATGCTCCCTACGGGCTTTTTGTAAAAGGGGCGCTGCCGGATCCTGATATTCCCTGCGTGGGGATAGTAGGCGCAAGAAATTGCACGAATTACGGCTTTACCATATCCTATGAGATCGGCCGCAAGCTTGCGGATAAGGGAATAGGGGTAATAAGCGGCCTTGCAAGGGGGATAGATTCAAGAAGCCAGCAGGGAGCCCTAGATGCAGGCGGCCTTACCTATGGGGTTTTAGGAAGCGGAATAGACGTATGTTATCCTCCGGAAAATAGTTCCTTATATGAAAGGATTTGTCAAAAAGGCGGGATGATAAGCGAGTTTTCGCCGGGGACAAAGCCTCAGGGGAAGAATTTCCCTATGCGTAACAGGATTATCAGCGGGTTTTGTGATGCGCTTATAGTGGTTGAAGCAAGGAAAAGAAGCGGATCTTTGATAACAGCTGATTTTGCTCTCGATCAGGGAAGGGATGTATATGCGGTCCCGGGACCTCTTGACAATGAAAACAGCAAAGGGACGAATTACCTCATAAAACAGGGAGCGGGGATATTTCTTTCCGTGGAAGATATGCTTGAGGATTTAAGCCGGGGAGGGATATTTGCGGATTATTTGTCAGTAAATCCCCCTCTTTCCAAAGAGCTTAAAAACCATACGGCGCAAAAATTAATTCTTGCGGATTTTGAAAGAGTGGTGTATAGTAGTCTCACTTTGTGCCCGAAAGGACTTGATATTCTTATGGAAGAAACCGGGCTTGAGCTAAAGGAACTCTACCGGGCTATATTTTGCCTTGTGCGCTCCGGCTACATAAAAGAGGTTTCAAAGAATAAATATGCAAGGGTCAAAGCGTAGTACCGGCATAAGAACAGGAGAGATATAAATGTCGCAATATCTGGTGATAGTGGAGTCGCCTGCAAAGGTGAAGACCATTAAAAAATTTCTTGGCAAAAATTATATCGTAACGGCGTCCAACGGTCATATTAGGGATCTTCCCAAGAGCCAGCTGGGAGTAGATACTGAAAACGATTTTGAACCTAAATATATAACCATACGCGGCAAGGGTGACTTGCTCTCATCCTTGAAAAAGCAGGCGAAGAAGGCAGACAAAGTCCTTCTAGCGACCGACCCGGACCGCGAGGGAGAGGCGATTTCATGGCATCTTATGAATTCTTTAGGAGTAGATGAAAAGAAATTTGCCAGAATTACATTTAATGAAATTACCCAGACAGCGGTAAAGGAGTCTTTAAAGCATAAGCGCACCCTTGATATGAATCTTGTGGATGCCCAGCAGACCCGGCGTGTCCTTGACAGACTAGTGGGATACAAGATAAGCCCGCTTCTTTGGGCAAAGGTAAAGCGGGGGCTTTCCGCAGGCCGAGTGCAGTCTGCGGCTTTGGAGATCATTTCCCGAAGGGAAGAAGAGATAAACGCCTTTATTCCCGAAGAATACTGGACCATGGATGCTTTGCTTAATGTAGAGGGCGAAAAGAAGCCCGTCACGGCAAAATTCTACGGCGATAAGAACGGCAAGCTCAAGATTACCGATGCCAAAATGGCTGCAGAGATTAAAAAAGCCGTTGAAAAAGCTGATTTTAAGGTGATTGATGTAAAAAGGGGAAAGAGGACAAAGAATCCCCCTCTTCCGTTTACTACCAGTACTCTCCAGCAGGATGCATCGTCGAGTCTTGGATTTACCACCCAAAAGACTATGCGCATCGCCCAGCAGCTCTATGAAGGTGTTTCTGTGGGTGGACGCCCTGCGGCGGGACTTATTTCTTATTTAAGAACAGACTCCGTCCGTGTATCTGATGACGCCAAGTCCGCTGCGGAAAAATATATTACCGGTGTCTTTGGTGAAGAATATAACAAAAAGAGTGAATCCGGAGGCAAGTCTTCGGGCAAGATTCAGGATGCCCACGAGGCTATCCGCCCGACGGATCTTAATCTTGACCTTAAAGAAGCCAAGGAATCCCTTACGAAAGACCAGCTAAGGCTTTATCTTCTTATAAGAACGAGATTCCTTGCAAGCCGTATGAGCGCCGCTTCATACGATACTCTTTCGGTTAAAGTAAGCGCCGGAGATTATATTTTTACGATATCCGCATCATCTGTTGCTTTTGAAGGCTTCCTTGCGGCGTATAAGGGCAATGAAAAAAAGGAAGACGGTAATGTTCTTATAAACGATATTGATGAAAATACAAAGCTTTCTTTAAAGAAGCTTGAAGATGTCCAGCATTTCACCCAGCCTCCCGACAGATATACCGAGGCATCCCTTGTACGGGATATGGAAGAGATGGGCATAGGAAGACCTTCTACATATTCGCCTACCATAACGACTCTGCTTTCAAGGCGTTATGTAATGAAAGAGGAAAAGAAGCTCTTTATTACCGAGGTGGGAGAGGCTGTTAACAATATAATGAAGGATTCCTTTCCGGATATAGTAGATCCCGGCTTTACTGCGCAGATGGAAAGCAGGCTTGATGAAGTCGAGCAGGGGGCTCTTGAATGGAAGGAAGTCATCCGTGATTTCTATCCCGGCTTTGAGAAAGAGCTTAAAGTAGCGGAAA
Source organism: uncultured Lachnospiraceae bacterium (assembly GCA_905236845.1). Lineage (GTDB taxonomy): Bacteria > Bacillota > Clostridia > Lachnospirales > Lachnospiraceae > RUG14243. Next base: position 14,768 of record CAJOQM010000090.1, read on the forward strand.
AGGAGCTCGAAAAGGTTGAGATAAGAGATGAGGAAACCGATGTCATCTGCGATAAATGCGGCAGAAACATGGTTATTAAATACGGACCTCACGGGAAATTTCTTGCCTGCCCGGGATTCCCGGATTGCAGGAATACAAAGCCTTTCCAGGAAAAGGCCGGAGTAAAGTGCCCCGTGTGCGGGGGAGAGGTTCTTGTAAAAAGGACCAGGAAAGGCCGCAGATATTATGGCTGTGAGAACAATCCGGATTGTGATTTTATGAGCTGGCAAAAGCCCTCCGATGAAAAATGCCCCAATTGCGGGAAGTATCTTATCGAGAGAGGGAAGAAGCTTGTATGCTCCGATAAGAGCTGCGGATATATAAAGGGGTGATTTTGAAAATTATCAGAAGTGAAAGTAAAAATACCTCTAAAACGCTCTTTTGAATGAATTTTATAAAAATAAATAAAAATATTGCGATTTGTATTTCTATATGTTAAAATGTTCCTAATAATGTGAGATTTACAAAAGGGGGAAATTTCATGAGTGTTCAGCTTTTAGACAGAACCCGCAAGATCAACAAGCTTTTACATAACAATAATTCATCAAAGGTTGTATTTAATGATATCTGCGCAGTGCTTACCAATATTCTGGATTCCAATGTAATGGTGATAAGCAGAAAAGGCAAGGTTTTGGGGCGCAGCGAGTGCAGCGATGACGTTTCCATAGACAAGATGCTGGATGTTTCTGTGGGAGATTTTATTGATGAGGTTTTAAATGAAAGGCTTCTGGGTATTCTTTCCACAAAGGAAAATGTGAATCTTTTTACTCTGGGCTTTGAATCAAAGGATATTTCCGATGTGAAGGCTGTGATCACCCCTATTGTCATTGCGGGGGAGAGGCTTGGGACTCTGTTTGTATATAAGAATAATTATGAATATACCATAGATGACATTATTCTTTGCGAATACGGGACGACAGTCGTGGGTCTTGAGATGATGCGCTCGGAGAACGAAGAGAGCGTAGAAGAGAGCAGGAAAATACAGGTGGTTAAATCGGCTGTCAGCACTCTTTCGTTTTCAGAGCTTGCGGCTATCACCAGTATTTTTGAAGAGCTTGACGGCAAAGAAGGTATTCTTGTTGCAAGCAAGGTCGCAGACAGGGTGGGTATCACACGTTCTGTTATAGTAAATGCTCTCCGTAAATTTGAAAGCGCCGGAATCATAGAGTCCCGGTCATCCGGTATGAAAGGTACTTATATCAAGGTTTTGAATGATGTGATATTTGATGAGCTTGAGGGACTTAAGGACAAGGACAAAAAATAATTTTGTTATGACAACTTAAGAAACATCATCTGCCAATGGATTTGGCGATGCATTTTTAGCCTTATGGCTTATATGGCTGCATTTTAAAGGGATTTATGGATTTTTCCGTATTTCCCTTTTTTTGTTTTTAGTCTTGTCAGTTATATAAAAATGGTTTAAAATGCTATATCATGTGTTTCGTATAGCATAATTTTACAACAGATTGTGTGAGGCGACGGGGCACCTGAATGAAAGGAGCAGCTTATGACGGGTTTATACGATTATGTGGATCTTCTTGCAAAAGGAGCCGATGCCAGTTATCTTCGCAATGAGACTCTGGCACAGAATATTGCAAACGTAGACACTGTTAATTATGAGCGGCAGGATGTGGATTTTGAAGGAGCGCTGCAGCAGGCGCTTATGAAGAACTCCTATGTTTCTCTTGACGATAAAGTTTCGATGCTGGATCTTTCGGATCTTGACGTAGGGGTATATACAGAGCATACAAGCTATTCTTACAGGCTTGACGGAAACAACGTAGACATAGATACGGAAAACGTTGAGCTTGCAAAGAACCAGCTTGTTTATAAGGGATTGACATCGAGCATATCCCAGGAGCTTTCCAGAATAGAGTCGGTTTGTAAATAAAGGGAGGGGTTCATATGTCATTATTTCAGGCTTTCGCCATTAATTCATCAGGTATGACGGCAGAGAGATTCCGTTCCGACATTATTGCGGAGAATGTAGCAAATGTCAGCACGACCCGGGACGAGAACGGAGACGTGTACACCAGGCAGGTGGTGACGTTCGAAGAAAAAAGGATAAGCGCTCTGCGCCATGTACTTAATTCCAAGCGGGGAGATTTCCGGGGAGACGGAGTTAAGGTGAGCTCTGTTCAGGAGGATACGGATACGGACTATGTCATGGAGTACGATCCTTCCCATCCCGATGCGGATGAGAACGGGTATGTTACCTATCCGAACGTAAACATTGTTACCGAGATGACGAACCTTATAGATTCAAGCCGGGCATACGAAGCGAATGCTACGGCCTTTGAGGCAAGCAAGAGCATTGCCAGTGCGGGTCTTAGCGTAGGTCAGTAAATAAAAGCGTTTAATAACAGCTTTGATAAAGGCGGAGTATTATGATTAATGTAGCGGGTCTTACCGATCTTAGTGAACAGCTTGTAAGCCAACAGCTTAAGAATTCCAATGTGGCTACAACCACGGTGAATCAGGATTCCTTTGAGAGTCTGTATAATTCTGCTATCGGCATGATAACGGAGACAGACGAGCTGGCAGATGATGCCGAGACAGAGGAAATAAATTTTGCATTGGGGTATTCCGATGATACCCATACTCTTCAGATAGCACAGGAGAAGGCAAACATTGCTCTTCAATACACCATTGCGGTTCGCGACAGGTTCCTGGAAGCTTATGAGAAGATCATGTCTATGCAGATATAATAAAGGGAGATACATAAAATGCCTGAAAGATTGCGACAAATACTTGACAAAATCATAGAATGGTGGAAGAAATTCACATTTAAGCAAAAGACCCTTATAGGGTCTTTGGCTGCGGTTGTGGTGATTGCACTTGTTATCCTTGGTTTCGTGGTTTCGCGCCCCACCTGGATTACCCTTAAGGTCTGCGAGAGCGCTACCGAAGCATCCCAGATAGTTGAACTTCTTGAAGAAAGCAACATTGATTACAAGACGACAAGCGACGGACTTGGCATATCCATTAAAGAAGATGACGAGGCGACGGCCCACCTTCTTTTGGGTTCGAACAATATTACGACAGACGCCTATACCATAGACAATGTCTTTGACGGGAGCTTTTCAACTACAGAGGCTGACAAGGAAAAGAAATACAAGCTTTACCTCGAAGAGAAGCTTTCAAGCGAAATAACCGAAACCCAGGAGGCTGTTGATGATGCGGCGGTAAGCTTGAGCATCCCTGATAATGACGGAACCATACTGTCCCAGCAGGAAGATACATATGCCAGCGTTATCCTTACATTGAATTCCGAACTTACGGAAGATCAGGCCACGGGTATAGCCAAATATGTAGCTACAGCCGTTGGAGATGACGATACGGAAAATATCCTTCTTCTGGATTCGAACAGTAATGTGCTTTTCTCCGGCGCTGATTCTGCTGACACCGTTGCCGGCACCACGGCATCCCAGACAGCCTTGCTTTCCAAAGCCCAGGCAAATGTAAAAAGCCAGGTATCAGATGTCCTTCTTGGCTCCGAGCTTTACGACAATGTAAAGATAGGTCTTAACTTAAGCATGAACTTTGACCAGGAATCCAGCACTACTACCCACTATTCCGTGGATGAAGGCCGTACTGAAGGATATCTTGACGAGCAGACTACATACAAAGAAGAATCCCAAAGCGGAAGCTCCGGCGTTCCGGGTACGGATTCAAACGATGAGACTACATACGTTATAGAGACTGACGATCTTACATACAGCACGGTAGAAGAAACTTCCAGCAAATACCTGCCGGATTCTGTTGTTACCACAGTTACGAAGCAGGTGGGTAAGGTCGAGCCGGAGGAATCTTCCATAACTGTTGTGGCAAACCGCTATGTGACCTACGATGAAGATACATTGAAAGCATCGGGCGCCCTTGATGATATGACATTTGATGAATATGTGGCGGCAAACAGCGACAAGGTGCAGACCGAAGTTGACGAAGAGCTTCTTACCGCTGTTTCCAATGCAACGGGCATTCCGACGGAGAATATTACGATCTTGTCATATGATGTGCCCTTCTTCCAGTATTCGACCGGTGGTGTGGACTTTACGGATTATCTGCAGTTTATTATTGCGGCAGCCATACTTATTATGCTCGGCTTCGTTATATTCAGAAGCACCAGGAGCGAAGAAGAGCCTGAGATCGAGCCGGAGCTTTCCGTGGAGAACCTGCTTGAATCCACAAAGGAAGAGGAATCGGTTCTTGAAGAAATTGGTTATTCGGAAAAATCCGAGACAAGAATACTTATTGAGAAATTTATTGATGAGAATCCGGCTGCAGTGGCATCGCTCCTTCGCAACTGGATAGAAGAAAGCGACGAGTGGGAGTAGATTTGAATGAGCAGCGCTATTGAAGAAATGTCCGGTATTGAGAAGGCGGCTGTCCTTCTCATTACCATAGGACCTGAAAAATCAGCTATGATCTTTCAGCATCTTAAGGAAGAAGAGATCGAACAGCTGACTTTGGAAATAGCCAATACCCGAAGTGTCTCTCCCGGTGTGAAAGAAGAGGTTCTCGAAGCCTTTTATCAGGTGTGTCTGGCGCAGCAATATATCGCCGAGGGCGGTATTTCCTATGCAAAAGATCTTTTGGAGAAGGCTCTTGGTGCGGAGCAGGCAGAGATGGTTATATCACGTCTTACATCTTCGCTTCAGGTACGCCCCTTCGAATTTGTGCGTAAGACAGAGCCCGGACAGCTCCTTACATTCATACAGGATGAGCATCCCCAGACTATTGCCATGATCCTTTCATACCTGAATGCTTCTCAGGCGGCGGTCATACTGGGAGCTTTGTCCCCTGACAAGCAGGCTGATGTTTCAAAGCGTATTGCCATGATGGATCGGACTTCCCCCGATGTGGTAAAGGAAGTAGAGCGAGTCCTTGAAAGAAAGCTTTCATCTTTGGTAAACCAGGATTACACCATTGTCGGCGGTGTGGATGCTATCGTAAATATCCTGAATACTGTAGACCGCGCTACCGAAAAGAATATTATGGAAACAATGGAAATCGAGGAGCCGGAGCTTGCGGACGAGATCAGAAAGAAGATGTTCGTATTCGAGGATATCCTGCTTCTGGACGACAGAGCCATACAGCGCGTGCTGCGTGATGTGGACAACAACGACCTGGAGCTCGCTCTTAAGTCCGTTAATGACGATGTGCAAAATGCAATATTCCGAAACCTCTCAAGCCGTCTTGCTGCCATGATAAAAGAAGATATGGAATTCATGGGTCCTGTTCGTATGAAGGACGTAGAGGACGCCCAGCAAAAGATCGTCGGTATTATACGAAAGCTGGAGGATTCGGGAGATATCATCATTTCCAGAGGCGGAGGTGACGAGATAATTGCTTAATCTCTATAAAAACACTACCGGAGGCTATTTTAACAGCAACCAGAATGCTGTTATGATAGACTCCGATGCTTTAATAGAAGAAAAACTAAAGGCGTATGCAGAAACTTCTCCCGAGCCCGAGCCCGAATCCGAAGAGCTTTCCGATGAAGAGGCGGAATTCTTTGAAGGGGTGGAAGCTCTTGTAAGAGACGAGGAGCCGGAAGAATCCCCGGAGGATATTGTTGAAGAAGCCCGTCTTCAGGCTAACGAGATTATCGAAAAAGCTCAAAGCGAAGCTTCAAACATAATAGATACCGCAAGAGCCGAGGCTGTAGATATCAGGGACGAGGCTCACAAAGAAGGCTTTAATCATGGTCTTGCGGAAGCTTCGGAAGAGGCAAAAGCAAGGGAAGAAGAATTCAATAATCAGATTCAGGCAAGGGAAAACGAGCTTAAAATAAAAGAAGCCGGTATGGAAAGAGACCTCGTTGACAAGATTTTGTCAATCGTAGACAATATTTTTCACACACAGCTTACGGACAAGAAGAACATTATTCTTGCCCTTGTATCCGATGCCATGATGGGCGTAGAGGGAGCAAAGCATTTTACGATAAAGGTCTCTCCGGATAATCTTGCTTTTATGGAAAGCGTTACGGATTCTTTGGCAAAAAGAATCGGAGGAGGAATTGTCGTTGAGGCTTTGTCCGATGCTTCTCTTGATGAAAGTCAATGTGTACTCGAAACGGAAACAGGCGTTTTTGACTGCAGCCCCTTCAGGGAGCTGGACAATCTCCTGGCCGATATCAGGCTCTTATCAATGCAATAGGTGATTAATTGGCAGAATTAAATCTTGACAAATATGATGCTGTATACGGGCGTAAATACTTTGACAGGCTTGGCACTATCACAAAGATTGTGGGGCTTACCATAGAATCCGTAGGACCTGAAGCCAAGCTTAATGACGTATGCATTATTTACGTGGATAAGGAAAGAACGCAGGAAGTATATGCTGAGGTTATAGGTTTTAAGGATTCCCATCTTTTGCTTATGCCTTTTGACAGGGTGGACGGAGTAGGTCCCGGGTGTATAGTTAAAAACACGGGGCACCCCCTTACGGTAAATGTAGGCGACGACCTGCTGGGACATCTTGTAGACGGCATAGGAAGGGTGCAGGATGACGATAATCTTGTGCTTACGCAGGCAAAAGAATATCCTGTGGATGCAATGCCTCCCGAGCCCATGGACAGAGTTATCATAAACGAGATACTTCCTCTGGGAGTAAAGGCGGTAGACGGGCTTATTACCGTAGGATGCGGCCAGCGTATCGGCATATTCGCCGGATCGGGAGTCGGCAAAAGTACCCTTATGGGGATGTTTGCAAGAAACACAAAGGCAGACATAAATGTGATTGCCCTTATAGGAGAGCGGGGAAGAGAGGTCCGGGAATTTGTTGAGCGGGATCTTGGCCCCGAAGGTATGGCCCGCTCTGTTGTAGTTGTTGCTACAAGCGACAAGCCTGCCATTATCCGAAAGACAGCTGCAAAGACAGCTACCGCCATTGCGGAATATTTCAGAGATCAGGGCAAGAACGTTCTTTTGATGATGGATTCCATGACCCGTTTTTCCATGGCGCAAAGAGAAATCGGTCTTGCTTCGGGGGAGCCCCCCGTAACGAGAGGATATCCTCCCAGTGTGTATTCCGAGATGCCAAAGCTCTTAGAGCGCGCCGGCATGAGCGATGTGGGCTCTATCACAGGGCTTTATACAGTCCTTGTAGACGGAGATGATTTTAACGAACCCATTACGGATACTGCCCGGTCCATTCTGGACGGACATATAGTTCTTTCAAGGGATCTTGCCCAGAAGAACCACTATCCTGCGATAGATGTTCTTGCAAGTATCTCCCGATGCATGTCCAGTATAGTTACGAAGGAGCATAAGGCATCCGCAGGGAAATTACGAAATGTACTTGCTACCTATAATGATTCCGAGGATCTTATAAATATCGGGGCATACAAGATGGGATCAAACAAAAACATAGACTACGCCATAGCAAAGCATGAGGAGGTCGAAAATTTCCTTATGCAGGATACCATGGAAAAGGTGGATCTTGATGATTCCATAGAACGGCTTGAGAATATTTTTGCGCCGAAGACCATGGAGGCAAAAGTTCCTGAAGGAACTCCGGCGGCCTGATATATGCAATGAGGTATAATCCATGAAGAAATTTTCCTACAGAATGGAAAATGTGCTTAATATAAAGCTCCAGATGGAAGAGCAGCAAAAGATTGCTTTTGCCCTTGCGTCAAATGCTCTTGATGAAGAAAAGGATAAGCTTAACAGGCTGTCCGCAAGGCAGAGGCGGTATGAAAGCCGCTTTAAAGAGCTGCTTGGAGACGATCTTGATTTAAGGGAGATAGCCCATACAAGAAAAGGCATAGACCAGATGAAGGTACTTGTCAGGGAGCAGATGTTTAATGTGGTTTCCGCAGAAAAAAAGCTCGATATGGAAAGAAAGAAGCTTTATGATATACGGGTAGAAAGAAAGACTCAGGAGAAGCTTAAGGAATATGCTTTTGAGGACTATAAGAAGGAATTTGCCGCAGAGGAAGCCAGGGAAATAGACCAGACCGTATCATATTCATACAGCGTAAAATAATTTGATGTCCGGGCGCAAAAGGTGTGTCCCGGCTTGTGATTGGAGATATAAGTTATGGCAGATAAGGATAAACAGGCCGAAAAGGAAAGAAAGGCTGCCGAAAAAGCAGCAAAAAAAGAAGCCAAAAAGGCAGCAAAGGCCGCAAAGAAAAACGGCGGGGCAGAAGGTGAAGCCGATGAAGAGGAAGAGGGAAGCTCAAAGATAATCATTGCAGCGGTGACTTTGGTTATCATTATTATATGGCTTGCGATATTTGCTCTTCTTGTAAAACTTGATGTGGGAGGATTTGGTTCTACCGTCCTTCGTCCCTTGCTCAAAAATGTGCCTTATGTAAACCGAATCCTTCCGGAGGACAATTCTTATGTGGAATCCGGAGATGCTTCTTATAATTATTCTTCTCTTGCGGAAGCTATTGAGCAGATAAAGGCTCTGGAGGTTCAATTAGCCGCAGCCAACGGCACAAACGAGGATTTGAGCAACCAGATAGCCCAGCTTCAATCCGAGATTTCCAGGCTTTCTGTTTATGAACAGGAGCAGGCAGCCTTCGAAGAATTAAAAGAAAATTTTTACAAAGAGGTTGTTTTTTCCGACGAAGCACCCGATATATCAGAATATCAGCAGTGGTATGAGTCAATAGATTCAGAATATGCTGCGGAACTTTATAAGCAGGTTGTCCAGCAGGAGGAAGTGTCACAGGAAGTGTCAGATTACGCAGCCACCTACTCGTCGATGGATCCGGGTAAGGCGGCAGATCTCATGGAAGAGATGACGGATGATTTGGACCTGGTTGCAAAGATACTGGAGAACATGAGCACGGATGCTCGAGCGAAGATCATGGATGAAATGGATTCAGCTTTCGCTGCAAGCCTGACCGAGCTTATGAATCCCGAATAATCAGGGTGTGACCGGCTTTTAGCCGATTACATAAAATTAATCCGGAAAGGAGGAACATGAGTGGGTAATCTAAACATTTCAAATGTCATGCCTAATGCCGCGGACAACGTTTCAATGGTTCCCGGAACGGGAAATGTCAAAGGTGCATCCAAAGACCAGTTCGCAAAGATGCTGTCAAACCTTGGTAATAATTTATCCGATGTAAACCAAAACGATGTAACCGGCGTTAAAGCGCAGACGAAAACGGACGTATCCGAAGCTGAAACTGCCTACAAGGTCAACGGCTCATCTGCAAAAGATACCATAAAGGCCAAAGTAGAAAATGATATAAGCCCGGATACAAAACAGGCGCTTAGCGACACCGTATCAAAGATCAAGGAAAAGATAACAGAAGATCTGGGCGTGTCCGAAGAAGACCTTGAAAAAGCAATGGAGCTTCTGGGACTTACCGATGCGGATCTTCTTACAAAATCCGATCTTACACAGCTTACGGTAGAGCTTACAGGCGCACAGGAACCCGAGGCGCTTTTGGTGGATGAGAACTTCCAGACATTGTTATCGGATGTATCCGGTATCCTGGCGGATTTCACCGAGCAGACAGGGATAGACATAAGTTCACTTGTTGAGTTTATGGATTCCCCCGAACAGATCACTGAGATCAGCCCCGAGCTTCAGAATGCTTTAGAGCAGATTCTTGGTGACGATCAGGTGGCCGTGACAAACGAGGACGGCACGGTGAGTGTTATATCTCCCGAAGATGTTAAGAACGCTATCAATGACAGCGTAAAAGAAATATCCCAGGGAATAGCACAGGAGACATCGGGAATAAAGCTTGATGCACCGGCTGAAACCGAGGTTCAAAAAGAACCGGAAAATCTGGTAAATGAAACCCTTACAATGGTTTCCGAAGCATCACACCAAAGCTCAGGCAATGAAGCTCAATCAGGGTTCTTTGAGCAAAGCACCCCGCAAAATGCAGCCCAGGCAGTAGAAGAAGCTTTTAAGGAAAGCGAAACTACCGAAGAAGTCCTTGATGCTACGGCATCTGCATTCGAACAGGCTGCAACCACCCAGACCGTACAGGAGGAAGCGGCAGCTGTGACAGAAACCGTGACTACGCCGCAGACTTCCTACATCGATCAGGAAACGGCTCAAAGCATGATAAGCCAGCTTACCGATCAGGTAACCCTGCAGGTAAGTGAAGAATCCTCTACCATGGAAATGACATTAAATCCGGCTACACTGGGAAGACTCGTTATTTCCGTTACCACAAGGGCAGACGAAGTATCGGCACAGATTTATGCACAGTCAGAAGCTGTAAAGCAGGCGCTTGAAAGCCAGATGACCACATTACGGGAAACACTTTCCGCTCAGGGCTACAAAGTTACGGCTGTTGAAGTAACGGTCGAAGAACAGGCCTTTGACAGGAATCTTGAAGAAAGAGCCCGCGATGAGCAAAACAGGCGTCAGGCAGCCGAAGAGAACCAGCCACAGGGAAGAAGAAATCTCGTAAGAGGAGAGCTGGACGACCTTCAGGGGCTTATGACAGAAGAAGAACAGCTGGCAGCAAGAATCATGCACGAAAACGGCAACTCAATGGACCTTACCGCATAAGGTAAGGAGCACAAAGAAAGGAGAAAGCAGATGGCATTAACGATTGAAAACGGTCAGATAGTCAGCGGTACTGACACATCAAAGGCTACTGCATCTACTACGAATACCACATCCAAAGATGCAAATTCCATAAGCGCCGACACATTTCTCACACTCCTTGTAGCAGAGATGCAAAACCAGGACCCCTTAGAGCCTACGGATAATACCGAGTGGGTATCCCAGTACGCTACATTTACTCAGGTTCAGGAGATAAGCGAGATCAAGGAGACCGTGGATAACAATTCCGCATACGATCTGGTGGGAAAATCGGTTATCGTGGTGGACGATTCTTCCAGCACAGGCTATACCACAGGAGTGGTTGATTATGTAACGGAAGAAGATGGCGAGCTGGTTATGAGTATTGGTGACAATCTCTATCCCGTATCTGACCTTGACAGCGTAGTAAGCGCCGATTATCTTGAAGCAGTCAGCCTTTCGCTTACTTTTGAAGCGGTTATGAACGCTCTTCCCGATGCTGATTCCGTAACCTCGGATTATACGGATGCGGTAGCAGCGGCTCGTGAAGCATACGATTCAATGACTACCTACCAGAAGACCTTTATTGCAAGTTCTTATGTAACCAAGCTGACGGAACTTGAGGCTGCTTTAGAGAAGCTTGCTGCATCTGAAGAGACTACAGAAGAGACTTCGGATACCACAGATACTACGGACACAGAGTAATTGCTTAAACTTTTGCTTAGAAAGAGGGTGATGATATGGCAAAAGTAGTAAACGGCCTTTTCTCATCCATCGAACAGGTGACGGGATCCTATCCGGTAGGCACCGGTTCTCAAAGCACAAGTACGGTAAACAAAGGCATAGGCTTTAATGAAGTACTTGAAAGCATATTAAGAGAACAGGGCACGGATGAGCTGGAGCTCAAATTTTCCAAGCATGCGTCCCAAAGACTTACCGACAGGCAGCTTGATATTTCCGAGGATCAGATGGATCGCCTGAATGAAGGCGCCATGATGGCGAAAGAAAAAGGCATAAATAATTCATTAATTATGGTAGATTCGTTAAGATTTATCGTAAACACGCCGAATAATACTGTAGTGACAGCGATGGATCAAAACGAAGAAGAAAAAAACGTTTTTACAAACATTGACGGGGCAGTGGTAATGTAGCAGGACCTTACAAGGATGTTATCGCCTCCCGACCGACAGACGGAGGCTCCCCATACCACACCCCATCAAAAGACAAATTTCTATTTTAAGGAGGACATGTCTTATGATGAGATCACTTTATTCTGCTGTTTCCGGTCTTAGGACACATCAGAGCAAGATGGACGTTATCGGTAACAATATTTCAAACGTAAATACCACAGCGTTCAAATCAACATCAGTAACTTTTAACGACGTACTTTATCAGACAGTATCATCAGCATCCGGAACAAACACCGTAACAGGTACCGGCGGTGTTAATGCCAAGCAGATAGGTCTTGGTGTTACCACGGCAGCTACGAAGATCGCCATTACTACAGAAGGTGCTACCCAGACTACCGGCGATTCCCTTGACTTAAAGATTTCCGGATCAAACTTCTTTATAGTATCAGACGGAACATCCAACATCTTTACACGTGACGGTTCTTTCTATATCGACGGTAACGGAAACCTTTGCATGAGCTCCACAGGTTATAATGTAATGGGATGGCAGCTTGCTACCGACGCTACTACAGCTACGGGATATGTAGAGCCCAGGACTATCCAGCAGGATACGGTTTCAAAGCTTACGCCTATGTCTGCAAACAACCTTGTATCCCCGCCTGTTGCGACATCATATGCAACTATTAGCGGTATCATAGATAACAATACATCCGCTCTTTCAAACGGCGGTTATGTAATGACCCTTAATTTCTATGACAGCCTGGGTTATTCCTACACGGCTAAATTTACCCTGACAGGACCGGATACGGATACGGCCGGACAGACAAAATTCACAATGGCTCTTTCGGATATACTTGATTCTTCGGGTAATTCCATTTTGGATCTTAATGCAGACGGAGATTATGCTGACGACAACGAAGTGGCTCCCACAACCATATTTGCGAACACCACCGTTACCTACAACTCGTCAACCGGTGTATTCCAGGCGGTGAGTGCTAATGCTTACACGGATCCCGATGATGCCACGACTACCCTTGGTGTTGCTCTTAACCTTGCGAATAATACGATCCTAAACCGTGACGGCAATTTTTCAAACATCAACATAGATATGACCACATCATATAACTACGATAACGATGGCACCAGCACCATGAGCATGACAAGAGGCGATACTGACGGCTCAAACGCAGGCTATCCCGTAGGCTCCATGACAGGTCTTACCATTGATTCAACGGGATGCATCTACGGTACATACAATAACGGTACTACGTTGCTTCTTTGTCAGATTGCTACCGCAGCTTTCGCAAACCCCTCGGGTTTGGAATCTCTTGGTAACAACTGCTACGCAACGACGCTGAACTCCGGTGAGTTCGACGGTATCGGTCAGGATATTTCCTCCAATGCCGGCACCATCACCAGCGGCGTTCTGGAAATGTCAAACGTAGACCTCTCGGCGGAATTTACAAACATGATCACCACCCAGCGCGGTTTCCAGGCAAACTCCCGGGTTATTACCACCTCGGACTCCCTGCTTGAAGAACTTATTAACCTCAAGAGGTAATGGTTGACATAATATTGCGCCTGTGTCCGGCTTTTATATAGCCCGATGCAGGCGTATTTTATTTTATTAAAATTCTTTTAATACTATATTTAGTATTTTTATCTTGAAATATACATAGATTTGGTGTATCATTTTAACAGGGTATTTGTAATCGGGTATTTACAATTTACGTGTTTTCTGTTAAAATTGTCTAAATTGTTTTCGGAATTTCCGAAGGGGGAGGAATCAATGATCGAGGTTACAAAGCTTAATGAGACGAGAATGCTTGTTAATGCCGATATGATCGCGACTGTCGAATCCACTCCCGATACTGTTATTTCCTTGCTTTCCGGACAAAAAATAATTGTAAAAGAAAGTAGACAGGAGATACGAAATTTAGTAATATTATATAAGCGCGAAATTTTTACCAATACCGGTACAGATTCATACCTTGAACCGGACGGAGTAGCATAATGGATATAGCTTCACTGGTTGGTGTGGGGCTCGGTATCTTCATGATTATCTTTGGTATAATCTTTGGAGACGGAGTTTCAGCCATAGCGGCATTTATAGATGTCAGTTCACTTATAATTACATTCGGCGGATCGATTTCCGGAACCATGGCTTCCAATACCCTGGAGGACTATATTTCCGGACTTAAGGGTTTTGCCCTGATATTTAAGCAGGAGACTGCATCTACTACCGAAACGATTACAAACATAATCAATCTTTCAAACGTCGCCCGCAAGGAAGGACTTCTTGCCCTCGAGGAGGCGGTTTCGGGGATTGAAGACGATTTCCTCAAGAAAGGGATTATGCTTGTCGTGGACGGCACGGATCCCGAGCTTGTCCGGGGTATTTTGGAGACAGACCTTATTTGTATAGAGGCCAGGCACAAGAAGGTCATAGCCGTCTGGGAGAAGTGGGCAGAGCTTGGTCCTGCCTGGGGTATGATCGGTACCCTTATCGGACTTATAAAGATGCTTGGCTCCCTTGAGGATGTATCTACCGTAGGACCGTCTATGGCGGTGGCTCTCGTTACCACATTCTACGGATCTGTTATTGCAAACTGGCTTTGCTCGCCTACGGCTACAAAGCTTGCTACCAAGAATACTGTTGAGATTACCCAGAAAGAGGTTACCGTAGAGGGACTTCTTTCCATACAGGCCGGGGAGAACCCCCGTGTCATAGAAGAGAAGCTTAAGAGCTTCCTGGCACCGAAGGTGCGCGAGGAGATGGCTTCCGCAAGCGGTTCTGAGGGCGGAGGTGAATAAATATGGCTCGCAAGAAACAGGAAGAAGCCAAGGGCGGAGGATCTCCCGCATGGATGGCGACATTCTCCGATCTTATGAACCTTTTGCTTTGCTTCTTCGTCCTTTTGTTCGCTATGTCCTCAGTGGACGTTGATAAATACGAGCTCGTTGTTGCATCCATGAACAAGAGCTTTTCCATATTAAACGGCGGCACGGACACCATAGGTGACGGAGAGCTGGTGGGCGCAGGCGTTAGTATGCTTTCGGACTACGATGTGTACCTGAACACCATTGCCAATTCCACCGTATCCGATTCCGTATCCGAGGAATCCGGAAGCAATACGTCCGACAGTTCATCCGAAGGAGATCAGGGAGAACAGGATCAAAGCTCTGCGGCCGGTCAGGATACAAACAACGGTCAGGATTCTGATGACGGCAATTCTGCTGCCGATGCCACAGCGTCGGGAGATGCTGCCTGGATAGAAGAGCAGTATGACGAGCTTTCCCTTTCCGAAACCGAGGAAATGGCGGAAAAGCTTAAGGCAAAGGCCAAGGAGCTCGGTATAGGAGACCAGCTGGAGATAGATTATACCGCTGACTATGTCGTTATCAGAATAAGCGGGGCATTGCTTTTTGAATCGGGCTCTGCTGATATCCAGAACGGAGCGGACAAGATTCTGCTTAAGATCTGCCAGCTGCTGGAGCTTTATTCCGAGCAGATTATAGAGGTCGAAGGACATACGGATAATGTCCCCATACATTCATCCGAATTTGCGAACAACGAAGTATTGTCCACGTTCCGTGCATTATCGGTTGCTGACTTTATCATGGAAAATACAGATATAGACCCTTATTATATCAAATATTCCGGACGCGGCGAGTACGATCCTGTAGCGGACAATTCTACGGCGGAAGGCCGCGCAAAGAACAGGCGTGTTGAGATAAAAGTGTACAGCACATATAATTCAAATTAAATTTGAAAGGACTTACCGGTCATGAAAAAGAATCTGGCAACAGTTATTTTGCTTGCTCTAACCGTTGTAAACCTTGCGATGAACTGTATCATCGTATTTACCCTGGTTCCCGCAAACCAAAAGGTGAACACCCTTATTACGCAGATTGCAGGAGCCATAGATCTTGAGCTTTCCGACGAGACTGCGGCAAATTACGATTCATCCTCACCGGGGAATGTATCCCTTGAGGACATAGATACATACACCATAGAAGACGACCTTACCATAAATCTGGCAAAGGGTGAAGGAGATTCCGACGATCATGTAGCCGTTATTTCCGTAGCCATCAACCAGAACATGAAAAGCGAAGCCTATGAGCAGTACGGCGGGTCGGATAATATGGCGGCAAGAGAGTCAAACATAAAAAGTACGATAGTTGCGGTAGTGGGAAGCTTTACATACGATGAAATGATGTCGGATAAGACTGCAGCGCCCAAAGCCTGCGCCGAAGCTTTAAATGAGCTTTTCGGCTCTACCGATTTTATAGTAAGCGTTGACTTCCCCAGTGCGATTTACCAGTAAATAAAGCAGAAGATTTTGCAAATTCAGTCAGGAGATGATACAACTTGAGCGAAGTTCTCTCCCAAAATGAAATAGATAACCTCCTCCAGGCTTTAAGTTCCGGTGAACTTGATGTGGACGAGATGTCCGATGCGGAAGAAAAGCAGGTCAAGAATTATGATTTTGCCCGGCCCGCAAAATTCTCCAAGGAGCATCTGCGTACCCTCGAATTTATGTTTGAGCATTATGGAAGACTTTTGTCCACGAACCTGCCTGCGTATTTGAGCAAGGCTGTGTCCGTAGAGGTTATAAACTCAGAGGCGGTTACATATTCTGAGTTTTCAAACGCCCTATCAAATCCCGTGCTTTTGGGAATAGTGGATTTTGCGCCCCTTAAGGGAAATATTATCATGGAGCTTGCGTCAAACCTTGCTTTTGCTGTGGTTGACCGTATGCTCGGGGGTCAGGGCAAACCTCTTGAAAAAGAAAGAGATTTTACGGAAGTTGAGCTCCTTATAATAGAGCGTATCATAAATGCCTGTGTAAATCTTTTGATAGAGCCCTTTGAGAATGTTGTGGCTATTGAGCCCAGGCTTGACCGGATAGAGACAAACTCACAGTTTGCCCAGATCATATCCCCCAGCGAAATGATAGCTATCATTACGCTTAACATCAAAATCGGAGATGTTGAAGGACTTATGAACGTCTGCCTGCCATATCTGACGTTGGAAGACGTTATGGACAAGATAAATACCAAATTCTGGTTCTCTACCTCCAATACCAAAGAGGATGAGGGACATACGGAGCAGATGCGTATTCTTATTGAGAAGGCACCCATGCCCGTCAGGGCTATATTGGGCAACAGCTCCATACAGGTTGCAGACTTTATCAATCTCCAGCCCGGAGATGTTATCAGATTGAATAAAAAAGTGGACGACGAGCTTGATATTTTTGTTGGAAACATCAGGAAGTTTAAGGCGCTTCCCGGCGCATATGACAAGAAATATGCCATGCGGGTAACAGCTGTTATAAGAGAGGAGTGATGGTTAGTGGATGGTATGCTTTCTCAAAATGAGATCAATGCATTGCTGAATGATACTGCTGATGCGGCGGACTCATCCGGTGAGAAACTGTCCGATACGGAAAAGGATGCTGTTGGGGAAATAGCCAATATCAGTATGGGAACAGCGGCCACGACCCTGTTTTCACTGGTAAATCAAAAGGTTGATATATCTACCCCTGTAGTGACGGATGCCACCTGGGACGATATAATCGAAGATTACGAAAAGCCTTGCGTATTTATCAGAATAGCGTATACTGTTGGTTTGGACGGCAGCAATATTTTGGTCCTTCGTGAGAGCGATGTTAAGATTATTACAGATCTTATGATGGGCGGAGACGGCAGCAATACGGACGGCGAACTTTCGGAGCTGCATTTGTCGGCTATATCCGAGGCCATGAACCAGATGATGGGATCGGCAGCCACGTCTCTTTCGTCCATGCTTGACAAGACCATTGATATTTCGCCTCCCCAGGCAGATCTTATAGATCTGACTCAGACTTTGGACGGTTCGGAGATAGACGAATTCCTTAACAACGAATTCGTTAAGATATCTTTCTCGCTTAAGATAGGAGAGCTGATCGATTCGGAAATTATGCAGCTTTATCCTTATTCCTTCGCCCGGGAGATGTATCAGGCTTATTGCAGGACTATGAACCTTGACGACGGTGATTCGTCGTCGGCTCCCGCAGAAGAAGCGGCACCCGCACCTGCTGCAGCTCCGGCACCTGCGGCGGCAGCACCACCGCCTCCTGCGGCCGAGCAACCGGCAGCACCTCCGCCTCAGATGCAGGCGCCTCCCCCCGGCATGGATATGTCGGCTATGGGTATGGGAATGCCGATGCAGGGTATGGCAATGCCTCAGGGAATGCCTATGTATTACGACCCGTCAGCTATGGCAGGCGGGCAGGTAAATATTCAGCCCGCACAGTTCCAGCCTTTTGCAGCAGGAATATCTCCTGCCTTGCAACAGGAGAATATAGACCTTATAATGGATGTACCTCTCGACGTTACCGTTGAGCTTGGCAGAACATCCAGAACCATCCAGGAAATCCTGGATCTTAACCCGGGTACCATCATAGAGCTTGACAAGATAGCGGGTGAGCCTATAGATGTTCTTGTAAATGGTAAGTATGTAGCCAAAGGTGAAGTAGTCGTCATCGAGGAAAGCTTCGGTGTCAGGATTACAGATATCATTAAAGATTAGCAAGGAGAGAAATTATGGCAAAGAATGTATTGATTTGCGATGATGCAGCATTCATGAGGATGATGATTAAGGACATCCTTACAAAGAACGACTACAATGTAGTCGGAGAGGCTGAAAACGGCGCAAAGGCTGTGGAGAAGTACAATGAGCTTACTCCCGACCTTGTGCTTATGGATATTACCATGCCCGAGATGGATGGTATTCAGGCTCTTAAGAAGATTCGCGAGACAGATCCCAAGGCTGTTGTTATCATGTGTTCAGCAATGGGTCAGCAGGCCATGGTTATTGAGGCTATTCAGTCCGGAGCAAAGGACTTTATCGTTAAGCCCTTCCAGGCAGACCGCGTTATTGAGGCTGTAAAGAAGGTTCTTGGATAAGTGATTTCCTATACGGTTTTTTCGGGAGCAGAGGGCATGGCGCAGTTTTTTACGGTGCTGATTATATTTATCTTTGTGCTTTTTCTCGCTATCATTACTACAAGATTTGCGGGAAATATGCAAAAAGGGCAAATGACAAACCGGAATTTCAAAGTTATTGAGACTTTCCGCGTTGCCCCGAACAAATTTCTCCAGATCATCAAGATAGGAGAGAAGTTTGTTGTTATTGCGGTCTCCAAAGACAACGTGACCAGGATTTGCGAGCTTGATGAAGAAGAGCTTGAGATTCCCGAAGAAAGCGAAACGGATTTCGCAAAGACTTCCAAAGAAGCTTTTTCAAAAATTTACGAAAATATGAAGCGGCAGATTACATCCCGCAAGAAGTAGGCGGCAGTTCATGAGACGTTTAAAGAAAATTATTTGCATTGCATCCGCCTGTGCCGGGCTATTGTTTTTCGGCATATTCATGGGCATTATGTATGCTCCGGAGGCTGTATATGCATCGTCTGCGACTACCGATTCCGACTATACTCCTGTAACCGATGAGGACAATCTTATCAGTGATACGGATGAGGATGCCGCAGGAAATGGTTTTTCAATTACATACAACAACGACGACGGTACGCTGGCCGGGCCTTTAAGGATATTGCTGATACTTACGGCTATATCTCTTTTGCCTTCCGCATTGGTAATGCTTACGAGCTTTACCAGGATTATTATAGTCCTTCATTTTACAAGGCAGGCTTTAAACACCCAGACAGCTCCGCCCAATATGGTCATTGTGGGCATAGCGCTTATACTGACCATATATATTATGAATCCGGTATTTACACAGATTAACGAAAATGCGCTGCAGCCCCTTGATAACGGGGAGATTACGACGCAGGAAGCTCTTGAGGCCGGAATGGAGCCTCTTCGGGAATTTATGTACAGTCAGACCCAGGTCAAGGATCTTAATCTTTTCCTTGAAATTTCCGGATATGAGGATGTGGAAAGCGAGGAGGAAGTACCTTTTTATGTCCTTGCACCCAGCTTTATTTTAAGCGAACTTCGGACTGCGTTTATTATCGGATTTTTGATTTACATTCCTTTTATAGTTATAGATATGGTCGTTGCATCCATACTTATGGCAATGGGTATGATGATGCTTCCGCCTACGACGATTTCCATGCCTTTCAAGATTCTGCTATTCATTCTGGCAGACGGCTGGGAGCTTGTTATCGGTGGAGTTGTTAAGACATTCTATTAGGGGGGTGACCGGTTTTGATTACAGAACAGCAGGTAGTTGATATTGCGCGAGAGGCTGTTTACAACATTATAATTTGCGGGGCACCGTGTCTATTGGTTTCTCTGGTGGTTGGTCTTGCTGTCAGTATTTTCCAGACTGTAACAAGCATACAGGAACAGACACTGACCTTTGTGCCCAAGATTCTGGCTGTTTTTCTTACTTTGATTTTGTGCTATTCATGGATTATGAATAATGTGGTTACATTTTTTCAGACGCTTTGTTCTGATTTCAGCCTATATTTAAAGTAGCTGGTTAAGATGGTTACCGTGCCTTTTACATTAACAACATTATCATATTTTCTGCTGATACTTGTGCGCATATCATTATTTATTTATGCGGCGCCTTTTTATTCGCAGGATGCCATACCCGACAGGGTGAAGATAGGATTTTCTCTGTTCATATCCGTGGTGCTTTTTATGTCCATGGATTCGGCGGATTTGGAATATAACGGGCTCATTGGGTATGCTGTCATCGTGATTAAGGAAGGAATTACGGGATTGCTGATAGGTTTTGCGGCAAATATCTGTAGTTCCATTGTTTTATTTACGGGTCGTATGATCGATATGGAAATCGGCATGTCCATGGCATCGGTGCTTGATCCCGCTACCGGAGAGCAGGCGTCAATTACAGGTACACTCTACAACAACCTGATTTTGATGATACTGATTCTTTCAGATATGCATATTTTCATATTAAGAGCCATTATCGACAGCTATGATGTTATACCCATGAATCAGACAGTGTTTGATTATGAGGGACTTTACAGCGCACTTACATCTTTCCTTACGGATTATATGGTAATAGCCTTCAGGATAGTGCTTCCTGTGTTTATATGCATTATGATGCTGAATGTAGTCCTGGGAATAATGTCCAAGGTTGCACCGCAGATGCATATGTTTTCCATAGGTCTGCAGCTAAAGGTTCTTGTAGGGCTTGTGGTTACCATGGTTTGTATGCAGATGCTTCCGGATGTGGCGAATTTCATCTTCAAAGAGATGAAGCAGATGATTGTATTGTTTATGGAGGCGATGTACTGAGGCAGAGAACTTGGTGAGAACGAGTCGAAGACGAAGTACGAACCTAGTCGTAGCCCCGTCGAGATAGTTAACGAAATCAAGAACG
>CAJOQM010000091.1 GCA_905236845.1 uncultured Lachnospiraceae bacterium
AATGAGTTCTTGGACACTCCGAAAAAAATCCTTTGAAAAATTAGGGCTTTATAAAATTCCTTTGTACTTGCCTTTGACGGTGACATTTCTGTTTTTGTTTTTTTGCCACTTGTCGCTCTTCTTCACTTTAATAATTTACTGAAGTGTCACAATTTTGTGGTAATTACAGGTAACATTCAAAAGCCCCGCAGACGTAGGGCTTTTTTTGCCGTCATTTTTCATTTCTGTCTTAACTGCTGCTTTCGTCTCAATTGTGTGGCTCCAAAGATTGTTCGTAGTGTTCTTTCTCCACCTCAACCCCTCGTTGTTTAGTCTCGCTTCTTTTTCGTCCAGTTTCTTGTAGCAGCACCGTATTGATTTCAGACGCAAACCCCTAAGACGCTTCGTATTCTGCAGCTAGTTGATCCTCGTCCATTTTTATTCTTTTGCAAACGCTTTCAGCCGCTCGTCGTGGCAATCGCCCGTTCTGTTTTCTACGTACTCGACCAGCGCAACGACGATAATATCATACGCAGGGGAGTTTTTCGAGTGTTTTTATCGGTGCACCGATAATTTTTTCAGTTACCGTTACACTCAAAATCGACAAGACCTCACCTTCTGCGACTCTGGCTGTCTCGCACGGCTCGCAGCGGAGCTCGTTCGGGAACGCAGGCCCGCTGAACTCCTACACGAGCGGGTACAAGTACTATCGGAACAAGCTGGGGCTCTACGGAAGCGTTGAAGAAGCTGACGATCAGCGACGCTATAAGATGTCGATTCCCGCACAAACAAGTTGTTTCACTTATCCTTGCGAACTCGTTAAAAAAATGATAGTCTACCATTATGACTTCACTAGAGATATATACGAAATATAATGAAAATCAGTTGCGTCGGTTCTACGAGCCCAAGCCCGGAATCTTTATCTGCGAAAATGAAAGAAACATCCGCCGCGCCGTGGATGCTGGATACGAAATAATTTCCATGCTGATTGAAGAAGGTAAAGAAGAAATCGCCCGGGAAATTATAGAAGTATCCCGGGGAGATTTTGCGGATATTCTTATTTATGTTAAGAAGCATGATGAACTCAAAAATCTTACCGGCTATAATCTAACAGGCGGTATGCTTTGCGCCATGCGGCGGAAGGCTCTGCCGGAAGTGTCGAACATAATCTCCCGGGCACGACGTATAGCTATCCTTGACGATATAGAAAATCCCACAAATATCGGAGCTATCTTTCGATGCGCTGCCGGAATCGGTATGGATGCGATTCTCCTTACAAGGGGCTGCTCCGATCCCCTTTACAGAAGAGCTGCCCGGGTCAGTATGGGAAGCGTTTTTGCGATTCCATGGGCCTGTTGCGAAGTTGACATAACGCCCCTATTAAAAAGCCACGGCTTTGCTTCCGTAGCCATGGCTCTTAGTGATAATTCAATTAATATAGACGATCCTTCCCTTAAGTCTTGTGAAAAACTTGCCGTGATCCTGGGAAACGAAGATAAAGGCATAACCCCGCCCCTTTTGGAATCCTGCGACTACGTCGCCAAAATCCCCATGCAAAACAACGTCGATTCCCTAAACGTAGGCTCCGCCGCCGCTATCGCTTTCTGGGAGTTGCGATGATTACAATTCATCTACAATAACAGTTCCCGTAGAATAGAAAATAATATGGCGCTTTCCGTCCTCGTCATCAAACTTTATTCTATCGGAATCATATTCAATATCAAACTTTCCCTCGTATGTCTTTATGACGTTTCCGTTTACATCATAAACCGTAACTACACGGTTTATTCCTCCGGTCCAGTCACTTTGAAAATCCTTAATCGCCCTTTGTCCGGACTGGGTACCAAACATGACATAAAGCGAAATCAGAACAAAAACTACAACTGCTACAATTATGATAGTCTTAATATTTTTTGGCATGGGTTTGTTATTCATACTTTCCTCCTTTGCTGACAAAGCAAATGTTATTCTACTAATGTAATGTTTGTATGTCAACCGGCTTTTTTAATTACGCTGTGTGAATGCAGAACCCATAGAAGTCCCTGCAGCTTTTTCCTGAGCATGAGGTATATTAAATGCCCGCAAATCATGCGGATAGTTGGCGAAGATTACCGCAAATATTTATTTTCGGAAATGTAACCTTTTTTCATCCTCATTTGTATTATAATTGAGCGGCAAGTTTTGAACCGCTCGTAAAACCTTATAATAATTCGAACTTTGCAGGAAAATCAGATGATTAAATTTAAGAGAAAATCTGCGATAAAACTATCGCCGCAGTTTTTGCAGTTTGCCTGATACTTTCCGCCGGCGGCGGCGTGGCGATTGAAGACGATGGAAGCGAACGCCCTCTTACTGTCGATGAATTGCTCGAAGATATACAAAACAGCGTAGATGTGGAGTATTATGACGATGCAACCGTGATGCTGTATTATCGGAATCAGTCGGTAGATATCACGGACAAATAAGAAGATGGTGCCTGCTATGTTCACTTGCATGATTCCGAGGATGAACTTTATGTAACAATCTGGTATAATAGGGGATGGTCCTACAGCAGCGACAAATATCCCAATATGTAAAGAAGGTTTTTATGGCAAATATAGTCTTTTACGGCGATTCAAATACATATGGTTATGATGCGAGAGATTTTTTCGGCGGGAGATTTTCCGAAAAAGAGCGTTGGGTTTCTTTGGTGGCAAAAGAGCTTGGCACAGGCTTTAATGTGATAGAAGAAGGTCTGAACGGCAGGCGCCTCCCGGATATTGCCATCGAAGAGTCTTACCTGACACATATGACTGAACGCCTGACTTACGGAGATTATTTTGTCATAATGCTGGGTACCAACGACATACTGCACGAATCTCACCCGGACGCAAAGGCAGCTGCCCATAAGATGGGACGGCTGCTTGAATGGGTGAGTGTCCCTGCCTTTTCCCAGGGCTTTTCCGTCATAGTTATTGCGCCTGTACCTATCGCAGACTCCCCGGAATATCACGATCATCACGAGCAAAGCCTTATCCTGAACACGGCATACGAAAAGCTCTGCGCAGAATATGGCGCTGTCTTTATGAATGCTGACTCCTGGAATGTGTCACTAGCCTGCGACGGCGTGCACTTTTCTGAAGAAGGACATTCCGCCTTTGCAGAAGGGTTTTTGCGCATGTTTCACAATCATTCTCCCAAAAAATAAGTGAATAGCTTTTTACACCCGGCTGCTGTAAGCTAAAAGAGTCCTTTCGTCAAAGCAAACCCATTCTATCAGATCAAAGGTTTCGGGTTTTTCTGCCACATACTCCTTAACTGCGGCAACCCCAATCTGAGCTGCCTCGTCCAGTGGATACGAATACACCCCTGTAGAAATCGAAGGAAATGCTATCCGGCGGATTCCCTTTTCTTCGGCAATGGCAAGAGACTTCATATAGCAGCTTTTAAGAAGCTTTGATTCATCATTATTCCCACCTCGCCAAATGGGTCCCACGGTGTGAATTACATAATCGCAGGGTAAATTGTATGCGCCGGTTATCTTTGCATCTCCTGTTCTGCATCCGTTAAGAGTCCTGCATTCCTCCAAAAGCTTTGGTCCTGCCGCACGGTGAATGGCTCCGTCCACGCCTCCTCCGCCAAGGAGACTTTCGTTCGCCGCATTTACTATCGCCTTCACATCAGTTTGTGTTGTTATATCACCCAGTATAGCTTTTATTTCCATTATTTTCTCCTTTCATTTTTGTGTTTTGTACTTTTCATCACCACTATATAATGTTTCACGTGAAACATTTTCTCTAAAACCTCTCCATAATCCTTCCGATTTCTTCCAAATACTTTTCTTCTTCAGACTTCACAATATCCCGATTTCGAGCTGCCTCTTCAGGCAAAATCCCGTTCAACCCCTTCCACTTTAATTTTTCCGCAGCTCTTTCAGTCTTTAAAACGATCTGTCTGTAATTTGTACCTACCATCAGAAGCTCCATTGCCTCATCATCGCTTAAAATCCCGCCGGTAAAAATCCCCATGGTATCATATAATGTGTCATTAGCAATAGGTCCTATAATAACATCAGCATCAATGCTGTCTTTCATAGAGCGCCTGTTATTAAAAATATAGGTAAACCAATTCCTGTCACGATCAAATCTGTGAACCTTTAATTCCTGCAGATCCAGCTCATAAACATTTATAACCGGCGATTTTCCCATTTTGGGAACAGTCCATCTTTTGGAAAAATCCCAATCATCCGTCAAATAAAATCCCTGCCCGAAATCCGCATTTATTCTGCCATAATGCACATCGGGATGCTTGATTTCCTCGAATCCCGAATGATAAACAACATATGTATCAGTCTTCACCTTCTCATTCCCTCAAATATTCATCAATGGCATTCCAGAAATCATCTGAAAACTCCAGAGCCTTTTTAATATTTTTATCTGACATTTTTGTGTTTGAACGAAGCGATTTTACTACCTCCACATATATGCCAAATTGAATCTCCGCAATCATTTTATTAACACTATTATCAATTATACCGAAAAAACTATCGCTAAACTCATCCTCGTTAAAATCATCCCACTGTCCAAAGGCTTCTCTTTCTTCGGGAATCATTACCTGATCAAATCTTAACTTTCCTTTAAATCTCTTTTCCTGCAATTTACGCTCTGTAATAGGCTTAATATTCCGCATGGTCTTTTTCATCATGGAGAGCTCTTTATTAACCACATCAATATCATAATCCCAGCGAACAAGACCTTCATACCATTCCGAAAGACTTTCGTATTCAGGATCCTTCGGGTTGTCAAGAACCTCCAAAAGATGTTCATAACCCCAGATACCACCGCAATCCTCCGGCGGAGTCTCCCCTTTATATTTAAGAACCATGGGAAAAGTATATTCGTAATCTTCCAGAACCTTTTCTATCTGAACCTTATGTTCCCAATTATCGCCAAAGTCATATGTATATATGAAGGATTTCACTTCCTCAAAAAACTCATCTATCAGATATTCGGAGGAATCCAGCTCTGTGTATGGAGAATAATTATCATAAAAATCATCATCAGAAAGCTCTGACAAGACAACACCAAACTTATGAAAATAATATTCGCTCAAGTGATATCCGCACCATCCCATCACCTCATGCAGAACCAAGGTAAGCTGCGAGAAGCTAAGACCGGCCGGAACGACACACCTTCTCCATATAGGCGGCTTCGAATCCTTGATCGTAATCTTTAATTGGTATGCTTTCATAAAGTTCTCCTGGACATTGTCTTACAACAGCTACATTATAAGTATATTTGACATACCACGATTTTTCAACACGAAAATAAAAATGTTTTTTCTTGTGGCTGGTAGTTTAAGATCTTAAGATTAACTAAAAAATGTTTCACGTGAAACATTTTGTGTTTGGTGAAATAACCAATACCACTTGTTGTGTTATAGAACTGGTGTTTGAGCCTGTGCTGCGATTGGTTTCTTGTTAGGCGTGCACTCGGTGGGCTAATAAAAATTAAAACGAAAAAATTTTGGGGGATTTTCTTCCGAGCCCTCTGTTTACAGGCCAATCCAGAGTTTTTTCAACGCCCAAACCGAAGCAAAATTAAAGATACTTTCCATATATTATGGCAAAAAATCCAGAAGTGATGTATAATTTTCTTATCTACAGTCAGGGGCTCATTATAAAAAGAATACTTTCAAAAAAATTAAGAGGAATCTTTTCTATTATATTTTCCGTTGCAATCGCACTTACGTCATGCACCTTTTTAAACATTGCTGAAGAATACAAGATTTATGCTGCGCAGGAAGATGTAGAAACTCTTTTGGGCCAAGTGGAATTTGATAAAATAAGCGACTTCGGAAATGTATCAATTTCCATAAGCAAAAACAAAGCCGCCAAAGCCGGATATGAAGCCGGCGATATAGTGACCGTCTCATTTCTGAATCAAAGTCTGACCATTCCTTTTGTTACGAACTATAACGATGTGGATCCGGGAGAGGCTGGCCTCATTTCCTATGCGGATTATGATAATCTTCTTCTGGCTGTATGCATGGGTGACTTTGCCACTACATATGGCATTGCAACAAAGACTACCCTGGATGACAACTCCTGCGAGTGGTCACTGAATGAGGGTGTTTCGGAGCCAATAGAAGTAACGGTTGAAAAGGCTGAAAAACAAGGATACCTTGATGAATATAAAATTCACCAGCTCTCTTACACCACCCAAAGAGAGGATTATCCGAATCTGTCCGACGAGGAATACGCCAACTTCCGGGAGGTTACAACAACAGGCATAGGAAAAGGTATCCTCTATCGCTCTGCTTTCCCCATAGATGACAGCAAAGGCAGGGCTAAATATGCCGATGCAGCCATAGAAAAGGCCGGCGTCACAATCGCAATAAATCTGTCAAATGATGATGATACTATTAAAGACATGGATGGCTATAGTAATACATATTACTCAACCATAGACTATATAGCGCTGAACATGGCGCTGGATATGCAATCTGATGAATTCAGGGAAAAATGGCGCAAGGCCTTATATATATGTCGGAAAATCCGGGAATATATGTAGTTCACTGCCTGGAGGGAAAGGATCGAACCGGCTATTTTATAGCAATATTAGAATGCCTTATGAGCGCATCCTATGATGAAATCGTAAGCGACTATATGGTGACATATTACAATTATTATGGTATTGAAAGCACCGACGAAAGATATGAAACAATTTATACAAATAACATCGTTAAATCACTGGAAAAATCCTTTGATGTTAAAGACCTGAAAACCTCTAATCTTTCAAAGGAAACAGAAGAATTTCTGCAGGAAATTGGTCTAAATAATGAGCAAATTTCAGCCCTAAAAACAAACCTTTCTGGTAAAGCGGAAGAATATGCTGATACAGCAGAAGAATCTGCGGATAATACAGTAAACATAA
>CAJOQM010000092.1 GCA_905236845.1 uncultured Lachnospiraceae bacterium
GCGGGTCTTCCGATGATGACAGTGGCGCCTCTGCCGATGATTCAGACGGCGGTTCATCTTCCGGCGGCTCCTCTTCCGGAAGCGGTTCATCTGATGATTCAGGCAGCAGCTCTTCGGGAAGCTCATCCGGAAGCTCGTCAGGCAGCAGCTCTTCCGGTGAGACGGTAAATAACAATTCGGGCTCATCTTCAAGTGAAAGCTCCTCGGAAAGCTCATCTTCCGGCACGGATTCATCGGATTCAGCAGGGAGCAGCTCTTCGTCTTCAGAGCTTACCGCCATAGAAAAAGCTATAGATTCCGGTGCTATTATTACCACGAATTCAAGCAATCCCGTTAAATATATTCTGGTGCGGCGCTCATCCGGGCAGGTGACGGCTTATGTTGCATCCTGCAGCACGACTGCGGTAAATGTCACCATACCTGCAAAAGTAAAGCTGCTTGGCAGGAGATTTAAAGTAACAGCCATATGCGCAAAGGCTTTTAGCGGCTGCAAAAAGCTTGTAAAAGTCACCGTGGGCACAAATGTTGCACGTATCGGAGTTAAGGCTTTTTGGAAATGCCCGTCTTTAAAGACTTTGGTCATAAAATCCCAAAAGCTTAAAAAAATCGGGAAAAAAGCAATATCCGGTATTAACGCAAATGCTGTTATTACGGTTCCCAAATCAAAGCTTACAGCCTACAAAAAGCTGTTTTCGGCAAAGACCGGATTCATTAAAAAAAGCCAGAGTGTAAAAAAGAAATGAAGCTTTTGTAAAATGTGTGGCAAATCTTTAGATATGGTGTTATAATCTTTTATGTTGTTTTTATAAATAATCATTCCAAAGGAGATTGGACAAATGGCAAAGAGAATAGTAACAGTAGCATTAACAGGCGCAGTTACACCGCACGGATATGATGTCCCCGAGACACCCGAAGCTATTGCGGATTGCGCATATGAGTGTTGGAAGGCAGGAGCTTCGGTAGCTCATCTGCACATGAGAGATGATAACGGTGCCGGTGTTATGGATCCCGTAAAGTTTTACGAGACTATAAAGATCCTCCGCACAAAGTATCCCGATTGCGATATTATCGCAAACTGCACATCTTCAGGTGACAACAGAGTTTCCGATGACTCACCCTACGGAAATGCTATCCGTCGTCTGCATCACAAGATCGTTCCCGGTATTGAGATGGGTACTTTCGACGCAGGCTCATTTAACTGGGGTATCCCCGGAGGTATTTTCTCCAATTCGCCCACATTCCTTACGGATACCGGAAATCTCTATCTTGAAAGAGACATAAAGCCCGAGTTTGAGGTATTTGACATGGGTATGATCCGTGCCGTAGGCGTATATTGGAAGAAGGGTATCGTAAAGGCGCCTCTTCACTTCCAGCTTTGCCTGGGCGTAGTAGGCGGTATGGACGCATCTCCCCGTTCCGTACAGATAATGATAGAGGAGATAGAGCATCTTCAGGCATCAGGAGATCTTCCCCAGGAAGTTACCGTATCCGGCTTCGGTATCGGCAAGGGTCACCTTCCCGTTATGTATGCTATGCTGGCAAACGGCGGACATATCCGCGTAGGTATGGAGGACAACGTAGTTTACGGCAAGGATAAGGACGGCAACAAGATTCTTGCAAACAACCTTATGCTGGTACAGCGTGCTGTACGCGCTATCGAAGCATACGGCGATGAGCCTGCGACCGGCGCAGAGGCCCGCGAGATGCTCAGCTTAAAGCCCCTTGACCTTGACGGCACGGTTAAGGCTCTCAATGCTCTTACCGTTGAGGAAATCGAGAAGGCAAAGGCTGACTGCAAGGCCGAATACGGCGATACATACAAGCACGAAGAGGGCATGGGCTGATAAGTGCCTCTTTAAGGGAAACACTGATTAAATAAGCTTCATAGTGCCGTCCGCGGATTGCCGTGGGCGGTACTTTAGTATAGTATATGAGTCAGGCGTAATGAATCGGAGCAAATTCACAGACGGATGTTTATGGAAAACTGCGATGAAAAACTCGATACGGTACTGGTGGTGGACGACGATCCCATGGCTTTGAAGATAGTAAGCAGAGCTATTTCGGATATATGTGATGTCCGCCTTTCTCTGTCCGGAGAAGAAGCCCTGGATCTTGCCAAAAAGATAAGGCCCTCCCTTATAATAACGGATATCCTTATGCCGGGGATGGACGGCAAAGCATTGATAGAGGCTTTGTCCAAAGACCCCGTGACTGCCGATATTCCATATATAATAATGACGGGGGATTTCAAGAATGCGACGGAGGCCGACAGCCTCGAAAGGGGAGCTGCGGATTATTTCAGGAAGCCTTTTGAAATCGATATAGTCCAGCAAAGGGTATCCCGTGTCCTTAAAATGAGTAAGGAGAGAAATTCTCTTATATTAAAGGCTGATACTGATTCCCTTACCGGTGCATATAACAGGACATACCTTAAGGAAAGGGTGGACGACGATTCGGTAAAGGGCGGCGCCCTCTTTTTGGTAGACCTTGATCATTTCAAGAATGTAAACGACAAATACGGCCATGACAAGGGAGACTCTGTCATTGTTGGCTTTTATGATATATTAAAGCGCCTTATGAGGCGAGACGATATAGTGGCGCGCCTTGGCGGCGATGAATTCGGCATATGGTGTTCGGGATATTCAGACAAGACTCACCTTGGAAACAGGCTTCATAAGATCGTGGATGTTACCCGTAAAGAATTTATGGATTACGGAGTAACGGTATCTGTGGGAGCTGCGGTAGCTCCGACAGACGGAAGGGATTTTACCACCCTTTACCAGCATTCCGACGAAGCCATGTATGCGGTCAAAAAATCCGGAAAGAGTGCCTTTCTCTTCTATGGGGATGCCATGGTAGAAGGCGCCCGGGAAAGCGAAAACGAAGATACCGGTGCCATGGTAGTCGGGCGGGACGACTTTATCAGTATCCTCAAATTCCTTGCCAGATGTGCCAACAGGACTGACCTTAAGATATCCCTTGCGGTTTTTTCCTATGAAGGTAGCGATGCGGCAGTATCCTCGGAGGAAGAACTTGTATTTATTAAAGAGACCCTCCGTGTATCCGATGTAATGATGCAATGCGGCCAAAGCGAATATGCTGTTATTCTCTACGGTGCGGACGATCATGACTGCTATATAGCAGCCGGCAGAACCGCCCGGAAATGGGATGAAAGAGGGACGAAAAAGAGTCTTAATTATCAAATGGCAGACCCGGATGAAATTTTAAGCGGCGAATTTTTCAGGCATCATTGACATGAACGCATATTATGTGGTATTATAATCGGCGCTGTTTTTAAAGTGGCAGTTGCAAGCAGCAGTTTGAAATGCAACTGTCTTTTTATTGGAAGTTATTGAAAAACTAGGAGGATTAGAAAATGACGGGTTTAATTTATGCAGCACCTGTCCTTGCTGCCATTGCGCTGGTATTTGCTCTCTACAGGGCAAGCGTTATCAACAAGCAGACAGAAGGCACAGATCGTATGAAAGAAATCGCTTCAGCGATAGCAGAAGGCGCAAGAGCCTTCCTTACTGCTGAATACAAGATTCTTGTAATCTTTGTAGCTGTTCTTTTTGTGCTTATAGGTGTGGGCATCGGCAACTGGATTACGGCTGTTTGCTTTGTTATCGGCGCTATTTTTTCTACATGCGCAGGTTATATCGGTATGACCGTTGCCACAAAGGCAAATGTACGTACCGCAAATGCGGCAAAGGAAAGCGGCATGAATAAGGCTCTTGCGGTAGCGTTTACCGGCGGTTCCGTAATGGGTATGTGCGTGGTAGGCTTGGGTCTTCTGGGTGCGAGCCTTATATACATCATCACAGGCAATGTAGATGTCCTTACAGGATTTTCACTGGGTGCTTCTTCCATAGCTCTTTTCGCACGTGTGGGCGGCGGTATCTACACCAAGGCTGCAGACGTGGGAGCCGACCTTGTAGGTAAGGTAGAGGCAGGTATCCCCGAGGACGATCCCAGAAACCCCGCAGTTATCGCTGACAACGTAGGCGACAACGTAGGTGACGTAGCCGGTATGGGTGCCGATCTTTTCGAGTCCTATGTAGGTTCTATCGTATCTGCTCTTACTCTTGGCGTAGCCATGATGGCAAGCGGCGGCTCCGATGCATATATTATATTCCCTCTTGCTCTTGCGGCAGCAGGTATCCTTTCATCTATTATCGGATGCTTCTTTGTACGGGGCAGCGAAAACGGCGACCCCCACAAGGCGCTGAACACAGGTACATATGTAGCGGCAGGTCTTGTAATAGTCCTTTCTCTTGTAATGAGCTATGTGCTTTTCAACGGAATGATGCCTGCAGTAGCGGTTATCTCCGGTCTTGTAGTAGGTGTTGTGATCGGTATCGTTACCGAGGTTTATACTTCAGATTCATATAATTCGGTAAAGAAGATAGCAGAGCAGTCCGAGACAGGCGCTGCTACAAACATTATCTCGGGTCTTGCAGTCGGCATGCGTTCAACTGCTATCCCCGTAGTCCTTATCTGCGTGGCTATATTTATTGCATACGGCGTTTGCGGTCTCTACGGCATCGCTCTTGCAGCTGTCGGTATGCTTTCGACTCTGGGTATTACACTTGCCGTTGATGCATACGGTCCTATCGCAGACAATGCCGGCGGTATCGCAGAGATGGCAGAGCTTGATGAGTCCGTACGCGATATCACAGACAAGCTTGATTCCGTAGGAAACACCACAGCAGCTATGGGTAAGGGATTCGCTATCGGTTCTGCAGCCCTGACAGCTCTTGCGCTTTTCGTATCCTATGCACAGGCTGTAGGCATAAGCACCGAAGGTATCAACATCCTTGACCCCAAGGTTACCATAGGTCTCTTCATCGGCGGCGTGCTTCCCTTCCTTTTCTCTGCTATTACTATGGAAGCAGTTTCAAAGGCGGCTCACCAGATGATAGAAGAAGTCCGCAGACAGTTCCATTCAGACAAGGGCATACTTGAAGGAACCTCCAAGCCCGACTATAAGAGATGCGTAGCTATTTCTACCACAGCTTCTCTTAAGGAGATGATGGTTCCCGGTATTATGGCTGTTGTAGTACCTCTCCTCGTAGGTATATTCCTTGGTACAGAGGCTCTCGGCGGTCTTCTTGCAGGCTCTCTTGTTACCGGTGTTATGATGGCTATCTTTATGGCAAATTCAGGCGGCGCCTGGGATAACGCAAAGAAGTATATCGAGGGCGGCGCACACGGTGGCAAGGGTTCCGAGCCCCACAAGGCAGCCGTAGTAGGCGATACCGTAGGCGATCCTTTCAAGGATACTTCAGGACCCTCTATTAACATCCTTATAAAGCTTATGACTATCGTTTCATTGGTGTTCGCACCCATGCTTGCAAAGATAGGCGGTATATTCTAAAGAAAATATAATCCCGGTACATCCGGGTTACAACGACGACGAAGGCCTCCGGTAACATATCGGGGAGCACAGCCATAGATGAGTCCGAAACTGTAGAAAAGGTATGGTATTCAAACGGCGGATATAAGACAGTAACGACTTATTCGGCAAATGATTCCGATGTGTTTACGTATAGTGACGCCACGGTGACTACCAGGAAAACGGGGACCTGGACAACTACCGACTATAGTTTTGATAAGGTGAAAAGCAAGAAGGCCAGTGTTAAGACATATGGTACTGACTATGATTATTATGAATGTATAGTGTACAATAATGGTACTACTGTAACGGAAGAATCCACCTATGGCCAGGGATACAGGAGTGCATCCTATACCGTGACTTTAGCGGGAACTTCTACACTGAAATCGTCCTATACGGGAAATAAGGGTTATCATGTAGTGGATAGTAGTGATGGAACGGATAATACATACACGTATTCAAGCGACGGTACGACCGAAAATGTCACAAAAGTATCTGGCGGTACAAGCTATTCTTACTCGAATACCCTGAATCCTTCTTTGGCTACGGTGGACAGCCTTATAAGCGCTGCTGCAGCTGCAGCGGGAGCGGAAGGCTCATATACATATACCGTAACGAAGAGCGTAAATGCGACTCCTTCCAAGGCGACTACGACTTATAAGTACGATAAGAACGGCAACTTAAAGAGCGCTACGACAAAGGCTTCAAATACGAGAACTAAAAATCTCGTAGACGCTACTTACGGTAACACAATTTATACTTATGATGATGTAAGCGGTGAACTAATAACCATAGATACCAGCTACACCGTAAACAGCAAAAATAAGTATACTTATGATACAGCGCTTAAGAACAGTAAATCCAAGAGATTAAAGAAGAAGCTGACCATGAGCAAGTCTTCTTCCGATACGTCTTCGAGCTCCGGATATTCGCTTTCGGGCCGCTCAACCTACAAGATTAAGTCAAAGAAAGTAAAGAGCTCTCTTGCAAAGACCGTCGAGCTTCAGCAGTGGCTGATTCAAAACGGCGTATACGGAGCAAAGGGAACTGTCGGATTGTATTGAAATAAATAAAGATTTGTGGTATTATTTCAGCAAGTAAATAACAAACAAGCGGCTCTGACGGCTAAGGGGCGTGCGACATGGCGCAGCGCTTCCTGATCCGAAAGATCACTGTAAAGTAATATTACCATAACTGTCAGGGCGCATCTTCTTTGGAGATGCGCCTTTTGATTTAAAGGAGCAGCATGCCCGGAAAGATATTCACCAAAAGAATACGTGTATACGGCATAGTCCAGGGAGTGGGCTTTCGTCCCTTTGTAGCCCGGGCGGCACGGGCGGCAGGGCTTTCCGGCACCGTGGCAAATAAGGGCTCTTATGTAGAAATCATAGTTCAGGGGACGGAAGAGGAAATAGCTGCTCTTCGCAGGGCTCTTGATGCGGATGCTCCGGAGAGAGCCGCTATATTAAAGGTAGATGAAAGGGAAATCGAATATGACGAGGTCTGTCCGTCTTTCGAGATCATCGAAAGCGAAAAGGACGAAGGAAAAATATTCGTCTCTCCCGATATCGCCATTTGCGAAAAGTGCAAAAAAGAGCTGTTTGACCCTGCGGATCGGCGGTATCTTCATCCCTTTATAAACTGTACCGCATGCGGACCCAGACTTACTATCCTTGATGCCATGCCCTATGACAGGGAGCGCACCAGTATGAAGCATTTCCCTATGTGTCCGGAATGTGCGGCGGAATATAACGACCCTGCTACCAGGCGCTATGATGCCCAGCCTGTATGCTGTAATGAATGCGGGCCTGTGGTTTATCTTTGGACAAAAGATGATGACCCCGGAGAATTCGCCGGGGAAGATATCATCGGCGTGAGAGGACGGGATGCCATAACCGGCGCTAGGAAGCTCCTTGCGGAAGGCGCCATCATAGCTATGAAAGGTATCGGCGGATTTCACCTTGCCTGCGATGCGGAGGATTCACAAGCGGTAGAGCGGCTCCGCGCCATAAAGCCCCGTCCCATGAAGCCCTTTGCAGTAATGGCAAAGGATATGGAAACGGCTCGGCGTGAATGCGTCGTAGAGCCCGGGCAGGAGGATATCCTGGACGGGCATCAAAAGCCTATTATCCTGCTAAAAAAGCGGGCCGGCGGAATGATTTGCGATGCTGTCTCCCCGGATAATCCGTATATCGGGCTTATGCTGCCCTATGCGCCGCTTCAGCTATTGCTTTTTAATTATGATGACGGCATAAAGACGCCGGATGTCCTTGTTATGACGAGCGGCAATGTCTCGGGGGCGCCTATATGCCGGGATGACGAAAGCGTACGCAGGGAAATACTTCGTATGTGCGATGCGGTGCTTTCCCACAACAGGAATATCCTCATCCGGGCCGATGATACGGTAATGGATTTTTACGGGGGAAAGCCTTACATGATCCGGCGCTCCCGGGGATATGCTCCCCTTCCCGTAATGTATACTCCCGCAGAGGGTGAGGGCAGCACCCTGGCAATCGGCGGAGAATTAAAGAATACATTCTGCCTGTCGTCTGGGGAGCTCTTTTACCTCTCCCCTTATGTAGGGGATATGGCGGATATACGCACGGTAGAGGCGCTCCGGGAGACTGTGCATCGTATGATGGAGCTCCTTGAGATACAGCCGGAGCGGGTAGTGTGCGATATGCATCCGTCTTACAATACTGTGGTGGTGGCGGAGGGATTCGCCCGGGAGCTTGATGTGCCTTTGATTAAGATCCAGCATCATTACGCTCATATCTTATCCTGCATGGCGGAAAACGACTGTGACGGAGAGGTCATAGGGATTTCCTTTGACGGCACGGGATATGGCACCGACGGCAATATCTGGGGAGGAGAGATCCTTAAATGCAGCAGGGACGGTTTTGAGAGGATAGACCATATTACGCCCTTCCCCCAGGCAGGAGGAGACCTGGCTGCAAAGGAGGGTTGGAGGGTCGCCGCATCCATGATACACGCCCTGGAAAAGGCAGGATTGCCGGGCGTCGGTTTTGACGGGGCGCAGATAGCCGGGCAGCTAAAGATATGTACTTCCGAAGAATACAGGATGATATCAGCCCAGGCTGATGCGGGGATAAATACCGTTACATCCACCAGCGTAGGCAGGCTCTTTGATGCGGTAAGCGCAGTGCTGGGCATCCGCAGAGTTTCTACATTTGAAGGAGAAGCATCGACGGCGCTTATGTATGCAGCGATGAGGTATGAAGAGAGTACGGGGGGAGCCGGTGAATCCGGTGAGGAAATGGGAGTGTTGGCGTTATGTCAATCGAGCACAACTTCAGCTCTCTTTACGGATATCCTTCGTCGCCGCAAGGAAGGCGAAGATGCGGACCGACTGGCATATTATTTTCATGCCGGGCTTGCAGACTGGATAACAAATGCGGCATCCGACGCCTGCGGGAAAACAGGCATAGATACAGTCGCCCTTTCCGGCGGAGTCTTCCAGAACAGGCTGCTGCTCTCCCTGTGCGAGCAGCAGCTGCAGGAAGCAGGCTTCAAAGTCCTGACCCATTCCCTCGTACCTCCCAACGACGGAGGGATAGCGCTGGGACAGGCGGTTTTTGATGGTGTTGATTGAGTTAGGTTTTCACTGTACTGCTCTTCTTTTATGCGAAAACGTCCCTGCGGTTTTTGTGTAATATGCAGAAGCTATTTAATATAACCAACAACCCTATAAGGAGGTAAAATTATGTGCGTAGGATTATCGGCAAAAGTTGTAAGTGTAAAGGACGGCACGGCTCTGGTGGACGCATCGGGCGCAAAGCGGGAGGTTTCAGCCCGCCTCATTGACAGCCTTGAGCCCGGGGATTACGTGATGGTGCACGCAGGAGCTGCCATAGCAAAGATTACGTCGGATGATGAGGCCGAGTCTGACGAAGTAATGGCAATGCTTGGATAACGGCGGTATTATCATGAACGAAAACATAGAAAAAGCAAAAGAAATAATCCAAGGCTATGACGGAGAGCCCCTTCGGATAATGGAGGTCTGCGGAACCCATACCCACGAGATTTTTCGCCTGGGAATACGAAGCCTCCTGCCGGATAACATCAGGCTTATCTCCGGTCCCGGATGTCCAGTGTGCGTTACGCCGAATGGATTTATAGATGAGGCGCTGGAGCTGTGTCTTAACAAGGGCGTTACGGTCTGTACCTTTGGGGATCTTATCCGGGTCCCCGGCTCGAAGATGTCCCTTGCGGATGCAAGGGCTAAAGGAGCAGATGTAAAGATGGTCTACAGCCCCATCGACGCCTTTGAGTTTGCAAAGGAAAACCCGGATAAAGATGTGACTTTCCTTGCGGTGGGCTTTGAGACTACGACGCCCGCAGCATGTATCGCCGTGGATGAGGCAAAGAAGATAGGTTTACATAACTTCTCTATTCTCTGCGCCAACAAGACCATGGTAAATGCATACAGAGCCCTTAAAGGAAGCGCTGACGCCTTCCTTTATCCCGGTCATGTAAACGCTATTACCGGCACAATCCCCTGCGAAGAGCTGGTTGATGAAGGAATCTACGGCGTGGTAGCGGGGTTTACGGCATCTGAGCTCCTTACTGCTATCGCCGTCACCGTACGGCGCCTTCAGGAAGGAAAGCCTTTCTTTGAGAACTGCTATCCCCGGGTAGTGACCCGGGAGGGCTCGAAATCCGGCATGGAGCTTATAGAAAAAGTAATGGAGCATTGCGATACCGAGTGGAGAGGTCTTGGAGTCATCCCCATGTCCGGCCTTCGCCTTAACGAAGACTATCGTGAATACGACGCCCATGTAAAATACGACCTGCCCCATATGGAAGGCCATACAAACCCTGCCTGTCGCTGCGGCGATGTCCTCAAAGGTATCTGCAGTCCCAAGGATTGCAAGGTCTTTGCCAAGGGCTGCACACCCCAGCACCCCATAGGCTCATGCATGGTCTCCAACGAAGGGACTTGCTCGGCGTATTTCCAATACAGTTTGTGATGATTAAGGTCTTATGGAGGGCAGTAAAGGAATTATAAGGAGAACACAATGACAGAAACAGTAACCCTCGCCCACGGTGCGGGCGGAAAACAGACATCAGAGCTGATAGATAAAGTTTTTAAGGAGCATTTTTCAAATCCCGAATTCACCCCGGATGATGCGGCGGTGCTTACCATGGGCTCAAACCGTCTTGCCATGTCTACG
Organism: uncultured Lachnospiraceae bacterium; assembly: GCA_905236845.1. Classification (GTDB taxonomy): domain Bacteria; phylum Bacillota; class Clostridia; order Lachnospirales; family Lachnospiraceae; genus RUG14243. The sequence goes on from CAJOQM010000092.1 coordinate 10,591, forward strand.
GACGGATTTATCGTATCACCCTGGGAATTCCCGGGGGGAAACATCGGAAAGCTCTCTATCTGCGGCACGGTAAACGACCTTTCCTGCATGGGGGCAAGACCCAGATATCTTACCTGCGGCTTTGTCATCGAGGAAGGATTCCCCCTTTCAGACCTTGAAAAGATAGCTTCCGCTATGGAAAAGACCGCAAATGAGGTGGGCGTTCGCATAGTAGCGGGCGACACAAAGGTAGTGGGCAAAGGCCAGGCGGATCATGTGTTTATAAATACGGCGGGCATAGGCGAGATAATGGAGGGCGTAAACACCTCCGGCGCCTTCGCAAAGCCGGGAGATAATATTATCGTATCAGGCGACGTGGGGCGCCATGGCTGTGCTATCCTCCTTGCAAGGGACGATTTTGCAATAGATGCGGATGTTAAGAGCGACTGCGCACCTCTTTGGCAGGCAGTGGAAAATGTCCTTAATGCGACGAAGGATGTCCATGTCATCCGGGATGCCACCCGGGGCGGCGTGGGTACGGTGCTGTATGAAATCGCAGCCCAGAGCAATGTAGGGGTTCTCCTTGACCAGGACAGCGTTCCCGTCCATGAAAGTGTCCGGGGCGTATGCGGAATGCTTGGCTTGGAGCCTCTTTATCTTGCCTGCGAGGGGCGGCTTGTATTTATAGCCCCCGAATCTCAGACGGATAAGATATTGACAGCCCTTGCAAATAGCGAGTATACTAAAGGGGCTGCAGTGATCGGCAGGATAACTGATGAGGAGCCGGGGAGAGTGATGATGGAGACTGCCATCGGAGCAAAGACGCTCCTTCCCCAGCCTGCGGGAGAATTGCTTCCCAGAATATGCTGAAAACCCCTGATAAGGGTGGTTATAAAAAGAGATAACATTTACGGATATGTATGAGTTTTTAAAAACCTATCAATTGGATATTATGCTGGTTTTAAGCGGGGTATGCGGAATAATTATTCTTTTTGTCCTGCTTAATGATGCCATATCCGTAAAAAGAAAAAGAACACTGGTAGCAATAGAGTTTGCCGCCGTGTGTATTCTCATAAGCGACAGACTTGCCTATATTTACAGGGGTGATGTGAGCTGTCTTGGATACTGGATGGTGAGAGTGTCTAATTTTCTCGTATTTTTCATGTCGCTTTTTCTTACTTTTTCCTTCAACCAATACATGAAAAATCTCTACATGAATGAGGGAGGACTGGAGAAGATTCCCATACGCCTTCATATATGTGATATGGTAGCTGCCCTGGGATTTGTGATGCTTATTATTTCCCAATATACCGGATATTATTATACCTTTGACAGCCAGAATATTTATTCCAGAGGCCCCGGAATCACGGTTTGTTATGCCATAGCCTATATTCCCATGCTTTTGCAGATGTCAGTTATAATAACCTGTTTTAAAAGGCTTCCGGCGACTTTGTCCGTTCCCCTTCTTTTGTTTGATATCCTGCCTGCGGTTGCTACCGTGGTGCAGCTTATGATGTACGGTGTTTCCCTGCAGAATATCACTTTGGCGGGAATGGCTGTGGTTATTTATGTTTTTGCTATTTTTGACATGAATATTAATGTAAAGAAGGCGCAAAACATCGAAAAGGATCTTCTGCGAAAAGAGCGGAAGCACATGCATGACCTCTTCGAGCAGACGGCTTCGGCCCTGGTTAAGTCAATTGATGCAAAGGACAAATATACCCACGGACACTCGACCCGCGTGGCGAATTATTCAAGAATGATAGCAGAGCGTGCCGGTATGGAGGATAAGGATTGCGAGGAGGTGTATTTCGCAGGGCTCCTCCATGACGCAGGTAAAATCGGTATCCCCGACGATATAATAAACAAGACGTCGAGGCTTTCCGACGAGGAATTCGATATAATAAAGTCGCATCCCGTTATCGGCGGCCGGATTCTTTCCCGTATAAAGAATGCACCCTATCTCCAGGTGGGTGCCAGGTATCATCATGAGCGTTATGACGGCTCGGGATATCCCGAGGGACTTTCGGGAGAGGATATACCGGAGATTGCCCGTATCATAGCCGTGGCGGATGCCTATGACGCCATGACTTCAAACAGGAGTTACAGGGATATAATGCCCCAGGCAAAGGTGCGCGAGCAGGTGGAAAAAGGCATGGGAAACCAGTTTGATCCTAAATTTGCGGCTATTATGATTCAGATGATAGACGAGGATTTGGAATATTCCATGCGGGAAAATGTGGGAATAGGATGATTTATGCTGGAGCGGATTTCCGGGAAAAATGAATTTAACACAAAGCCGGGAGCAGAGGGCCTTACCATAGGGGAGGCTCTTTTTCCTGTGCCCTTTAAGTCGTATTTGGAATTTAATCCGCCGGCTCACGGCACGTGGAATATCGTGCATACAGGCATGCTGGTGCCCGAAGCCCATATAATCTACGTCTGTGCGGCAGGGTGCCTTCGGGGCGTAGTGCTGACGGCGGCGGAAATGGGGACTTCGGAGCGGTTTTCAAATATATCCGTGCGTGAGCATGATATCCTGGGAGATTCCATGGAGCGCCTTATTATAGAAGGGGTGAGCGACGTGATAAACCGGCTGGAGAGGCGTCCCCCTGCCATTATGATTTATACATCCTGCGTCCATAATTTTATGGGAACGGATCTTAAATATATTTACAAAACTCTCCGGGAGCGATTCCCGGATATAGATTTTACCGATGGCTATATGACGCCCATTATGAAAAAAACCATGCCGCCGGATGTGCGTACATGGGTAAGCGTTTATTCTCTTTTGCATGGATCGCCGCCCCAGGTGCCGGGAAATGTGCCGGGAAGGTCTCTTGAGGCGGACGGCTCCCGCCATAAGCCTGATGCATCTTGTCTTGATCGAAAGTCCGTAAATATCATAGGGTGCGATTTGCCTCTTCATGACAGCTGCGAATTGATTGAGCTGGCAAGGGAAGCGGGGATTATGCTCCGGGAGGTTACGAAGTGCAAGACCTACGGGGAGTTTCAGGAGATGGCGTCTTCTTATATGAATATCTGTATCCAGCCCGTGGGACTTCGAGCCATGGCGGAGCAGGAAGTGCGCCTTGGACAAAGCGGGGTATATTTGCCCCTGACATATGATTATGATGTGATCCGGGGGCAGTTGCGTGCTCTTACCCGGGAGCTTGGAATTTCCGAAAAGGATTGGACAAAGGCAGTAGATGCATGCGAAAAAGCGGCGGCTCTGGCGGCGGAGGCTGTGGGAGACCGGGAGATATCCATAGACGTATCCGCTACGCCCCGTCCCTTGGGTCTTGCGAAATATCTCACAGAGCACGGAATGAAGGTGGGAAGTCTTTTTCTTGATGCGTTTAACAAAGAGGAAGAGGATGAATACAGCTGGCTTTGTGAAAATGCACCGGAGATTATGATATATCCCGTGGTGGATCCTGTGATGCGGACATTTAAAAGGGGAACCGGAGCTTTAGGAGGCGCCGGGGCGGGCGAGTTCGCCGGGGCTACGGGAGGTTCCGGCGCCGGTGTTGTTGCCATCGGGCAAAAAGCGGCGTATTTTAACGGGACTCCTTACTTTGTAAATATAGTCGAGGGCGGCGCACTCTACGGGTACGACGGCATCGCCTGTCTGATGGATATGATAGCGAAGGCTGCGGCTGTCGAGAAAGATACGAAGGACATCATCCCCCGCAAAGCCATCGGGTGTATGAGTGTGATCTAGGAGAGATAATGAAGCAGGTAGCAAAGCAGATTTCAATATATGCAGCGGATGTGTCGGGGGTAGCTTCGGCTATGTTTGAGCTGGGCGGGATGACGGTGATCCACGACCCCTCAGGCTGCAACTCTACATATAATACCCACGATGAGACCAGGTGGTATGATCACGACAGCTTTATATTTATAAGCGCCCTTACGGAGCGTGATGCCGCCATGGGAAACGATGCAAAGCTTATAGATGATATTTGTGAGGCGGCGGAAAAATTTGCGCCGTCTTTTATATCCATATGCGGGACGCCGGTGCCCTTTATGATGGGGACGGATCTAAACGGTATCGCCGCCGCAGTGGAAAAGCGCACCGGGATACCGGCCTTCGGCATGAAGACGAATAATATGCATGCGTATTTCGTAGGAGCCGGCGAGGCGTTTGGTAATATTGCAAGGAGGTTGGTAAAGGAGCCGGATGGGGCTAAGA
>CAJOQM010000093.1 GCA_905236845.1 uncultured Lachnospiraceae bacterium
TGAGTCAAGTGCAAAGCACGCAGACGAATTTAGCGAATTGACGAAGCTACGGGGCAATGCGAGCCAAAGCGCCGTCCGAATGCGACGAAGCGAGACAAAGGTAGTAAAGCGAGTTGTCGTCATATCAGAATAAAAATAAACCGTAAATATAAAATCCCCCCAGCGCAGGGCAAAACACAATTCCAAAATATTTTTGACACAGTTTTTTCGCTTGTACGGGAAATCAGACTGTGATATTATGGTGCAAGTTTAATTTTGCAGGAGGTGAGAAAAATAGCTGATATACATTACAGGCATGAATGGAAACATATAATCACCTTTTCGGATATGCTGTGTTTAAGAAGCAGGCTTTCCGCTGTGACAAAGCCGGATTCTCACGCCGTAGACGGAAAATATTTTATCCGAAGCCTTTACTTTGATAATCCGGATGATAAGGCTCTTCGGGAGAAGGTTGACGGAGTGGATTTTCGGGAAAAATTCCGTATCAGGTATTATGACAAGAACCCAAGCGTCATTCATCTGGAAAAAAAGAGCAAGCGAAACGGTCTTGGCACCAAATACAAGGCTTCGCTAACGAAAGAAGAGGCCCAGAAGATCGTGGATAATGATATCGGCTGGATGATGGATAACGAAAGCGAGCTTATCCGGGAGCTTTATTGCAAGATGCGGTATCAGAATCTTAGACCTAAAACGATTGTGGATTATACGAGAGAGCCTTATATCTTTGATGCGGGAAACGTAAGAGTGACTCTGGATTATGATATAAGGACAGGGCTTCATTCTACGGATTTTCTGAATCCCGACTGTATAACGGCGCCTGCGGGAGATGCCCCGATTATATTGGAAGTTAAATGGGATGAATTTTTGCCTGATGTAATCCGGGATATCGTTCAGATTCCCGGTAGGAATGTAACGGCATTTTCGAAATATGCGCAATGCAGAGTTTACGGTTGATTTTTTTAATTTAAGGAGGCAGACATGACTTTTAGTGACATTTTTAAATCGAGTTTTTTGGAAAACGTAACATCGGTAACGGTGCTGGACATGGTGATTGCCCTTGCACTTGCCTTTGGACTGGGTCTTTTTATATTCTTTATATATAAAAAGACATATTCCGGAGTAATGTATTCTTCGGGCTTTGGAGTGACCCTCGTAGCCCTTACCATGATTACGACCCTTGTAATACTTGCTGTTACCAGTAACGTAGTTCTTTCTCTTGGTATGGTAGGTGCGTTGTCTATCGTCCGCTTCAGAACTGCTATCAAGGAGCCCCTTGATATTGCGTTTTTGTTCTGGTCCATAGCGGCAGGTATCGTGCTTGCGGCGGGACTTATACCTCTTGCGGTATTTGGCAGCGTATTTATCGGTATTATCATAATGATATTTGCAAACAAGAAGGACAGCTCCAACCCTTATATCGTAGTGCTTAGCTGCGACAGTCACGACAGCGAGAAGGCTGCTCTTGATATGCTTTCAAAGAACGTGAATAAATATACCGTAAAAAGCAAGACCGCAAAGAAAGGTCAGGTAGAGCTTAATCTTGAGATTCGCCTCAAGGATGACAATACTGATTTTGTAAATGAGCTTTCGGAAGTCAGTGGCGTAAACAGTGCTGTACTTGTAAGTTATAACGGAGATTATATGGGATAAGAGTTACTATGGGCGGTGGCGCAAATAGTAACTATTATAAAATCACTTATATAAAATTGCTTAGATAAAGGGAAGCAACATATGCTTACTGATAAAAAAATAGATATAATATGCATAGTGGTTCTTGCTGTAACAATCATTATAACCGTGCTTTTTATGTTCGGAGAAAGCTTCGGACTCGTTGCCGTCGTAGATGAGGACGCCGAAAGCTATGAGGATGATGTAAATTTTACTTCGAATGATTATAACGGCACCTGGGATACATCCGATGCTACGGTTATTACACTTGACGGCGATGAGATAACCATATCGGGAAGCGGAGCTTATTTATATAACGAAAGTGTCGTTATATCAAACGGCGGCGAATATGTAATATCCGGCTCCCTTTCAAACGGCAGCATTATCGTTGATGCCTATGATTCATCGAAAGTATGGATAATGCTTGACGGAGTGGATATTAATTGTGATGATGACGCATGTTTCCGGATTGATAACGCAGATAAGGTGTTTTTGACTCTTGCTGAAGGGTCAGAAAATTCCTTTACCAGCGGTTCGGATTATTCTTCTGAGGCTGTTAGCGACGGCACCGGCGGAACCATATATGCTCATGACGATCTTACCATAAACGGCTCAGGAGACCTTAATATCGTTGCAAATTACAAGCACGGTATAGAGGCAAATGACGATTTGGTCATTACCGGAGGAACTATAACCATAGAATCCGTACAGGATGGTATAAATGTAAACGATGCCTTTAAGATGGCAGCAGGGTCGGTTAACATAACAGCGGGCGACGACGGCATAAGCGCGGGCGAAGAGATTATTATTGCGGACGGATCTATAACCATCAACGAATGCTATGAAGGTCTGGAAGGCCTTACCATAGATATTTCCGGCGGCGATGTTACCATTTATTCTTCCGATGACGGAATTAACGCAAACGGAAATATTGAAAGTGGATTTGGCATGATGGGAGGCGGACCCGGCGGCATGGAAAGCGGAGATTCCGGCGACAATACGGAAGATGATACTTCCGACGAGGATGACGACTCCGATACCTGGGTGCATATATCCGGCGGTACCGTTACTATTATTAACGCAAGCGGAACCGATGCCGACGGTATTGATTCAAACGGAGATATAATTATTTCAGGAGGATATGTTTTTGTGTCGGTAGGAAATACCGGAGGAAACTGTGCTCTTGATTACGGAAGTGAAGCTGACGGAGAGCTGATCATAAACGGCGGTACAGTTATTGCTGCCGGAAGTTCATCTATGCTTGAAGAGGTTTCGGATAGCTCGGGTCAATGCTCGGTAGTTTGGGTGCTTGATGATACAGCAGAAGCTGATTCTGTGTTTACCCTGACGGATTCTTCCGGAAATGTGATTCTTGAGGAGACTGTTCCTGCCACATATTCAGCCGTAATATTCAGCAGCCCCGATATGGAACAAGGGCAGACCTACGACGTTAAAGCAGGTGATGAAACGGCATCCATAACACTTTCTGATACAGTGACATCCGAAGGCTCTGTCGGCGGTATGGGAGGCGGCATGGGCGGCGGTGGCGGCCGCAGAGGAATGCAGAATCAGTCCTCCGGGGATGCCATGATGCAGCAAGATCAAAACGGATCTTCCGGGGATATGATGCAGCAGGCTCAGGGCGGATCTCCTGATGATATGATGCAGGATATGACGAACGCTACCGTATCAGAGGTTGCCGAAATGTATGGTCTTGAATCCTCTGATGTTGCAGAATATCTTGGCGTTGATGAAGACGAAGTAGATGAAGTTATGGATATGACTGTTGAGGAAGCCGTATCCGGTGATGCGTCTTCAGTATTGGGAATGGACGGTGGCATGATGGAAGAATCCGGCGATGCGTCGGGAGATTCTTCTTATTATACACCTACAGTTTCAGACTGGATTGCAGTGGGAGCAAGTGCTGTCATTCTTATTGCCGGTGTAGGATTTTCGTATTATTTTAAGAGAAGAAGATAGTAACTTTGCTATTTACAGTTCACCTTCCTGCCATTCGGATTCTCGCTGCTTCGCAGCTTCAATAACGGCTGTGAATAGTAACTTTAAAATGTCAGATTTTTCTTGAAAAAGTCCCGAAGGAATAGTAAAATATTCAAGTCGGGACTTTTTTGTTCCGAAAATAATAAAATGTCAGGAGGACATAGGGCAATGAATGTATACACAACGGACAAAATCCGCAACGTAGCAATCTTAGGTCACGGAAGCTGCGGCAAGACCACCTTGGTTGAGGCTATGGCTTTCCTTTCCGGGGTCACGAAGCGAATGGGTACCATTACCGACGGTAATACCCTTAGCGACTATGACAAAGAAGAGATAAAGCGTAAATTTTCCATCCAGACTTCGCTTATCCCCTTGGAATGGGACGGATGCAAGATAAACATCCTTGATGCTCCCGGCTATCCCGGATTTGTAGGCGAAGCGGAAGAAGCAGTAAGCGCTGCGGATGCCGCCATTATCGTTGTTTCCGGAAAGTCCGGTATCGAAGCCGGCACAAAAAAAGCCTGGAAACTTTGCGAAAAATACAAGCTTCCCCGTATGTTCTATGTCTCCGATATGGATATAGACGATGTTTCTTACAGACAGGTTATAGACGATCTTACAGAGCTTTACGGAAAACGTATCGCCCCCTTCAATCTTCCCATTCGTGAAGAAGGCAAATTCGTAGGTTATATCAGCGTTGTTTCAAATACCGCAAACCGCTGGGGAGAGGGCGGCAAGGTTAGCGAGTGCCCCGTTCCCGATTATTCGGTTGAATATCTGGAAAATTATAGGGATACCCTTATGGAGTCTGTTGCGGAGACTTCCGAGGAATTTATGGACAGGTATTTTGCGGGAGAGGAATTCTCTGAAAATGAAATCCGTTCCGCTCTTCGGGTAAATGTATTCGACGGATCTGTTACTCCCGTTACCATGGGCTCGTCTACCCTTTGCCAGGGAGCATACACCCTTCTAGACGATATTATCAAGTATTTCCCCTCACCGGATATGATAGAGTGCGCCGGTCTTAACGTAAAGACAAACGAAGTCTTCCAGGCAGATCACGACTTTTCCATTGCAAAGAGCGCATATGTCTTTAAGACCATTGCAGATCCTTTCATAGGTAAATATTCTTTGATAAAGGTTAAATCCGGCGTATTTAAGACGGATGATACGATTTATAATACCCGTACGGAAAACGAATTTAAATGCGGCAAGATTTACACCATGATGGCTAATAAGCAGATAGAGCTCCCCGAAATTCATGCGGGAGATATAGGAGCCCTTGCTAAGCTCCCCGATACGTATACCTGTGATTCCCTCGCCACCAAAGCAACGCCAATAGTATACGGCAAGTCGGATATATCCGTTCCATATACCTATATGAAGTATGATGCGGTAAATAAAGGCGACGAGGATAAGATTCAATCCGGTCTTCAAAAGCTTGCCCAGGAAGACCCTACCATGCGCATAGAAATGGATTCTGCAAATCACCAGTCTCTTATTTACGGCATGGGTGATATCCACCTTGACGTAATTAAGAGCAAGCTTGAAGACAGATACAAGGTTCAGATAGAGCTTTCAAGACCCAAGGTTGCTTATAAAGAGACTATCCGCAAGAATTCCGATGTGGAAGGAAAGCACAAGAAGCAGTCCGGAGGTCACGGACAGTACGGTCATGTAAAGATGACATTCGAGCCTTCGGGCGATTTGGATACGCCTTATGTATTTGAGCAGACTGTTGTAGGCGGTTCCGTTCCCAAGAATTATTTCCCTGCTGTCGAAAAGGGAATTCAGGAATCCGTAGAGGCAGGTCCTCTTGCAGGGTACCCCGTAGTAGGCGTTAAGGCTACTTTGTATGACGGATCTTTCCATCCCGTGGATTCTTCGGAGATGGCTTTTAAGACGGCGGCTCATCTGGCATTTAAAGACGGCTTCATGAAGGCAGATCCCGTTCTTCTCGAGCCCATTGCATCGCTTAAAGTAGCCGTAGAAGAGAAGTACACCGGTGATATTATGGGAGACCTTAATAAAAGAAGAGGTCGTGTTTTGGGAATGAATCCCCAAAACGACGGCTCTACCGTTATCGAGGCGGAGGTTCCCTACGGCGAGCTTTTCGGTTATGTAACGGATCTTCGTTCCATGACAGGCGGAAGCGGCGACTTTTCCTACGAATTCTGCCGTTACGAGCAGGCACCTCATGATGTTCAGGAAGAACAGGTTAAAAAGAGCGCTGAAGGCGAATAAACTTTTTTAGCTCAACATTTTATTGTAGCTGCAGACGGCACATCTAAAAAGCATTGCTCTATAAAACAGTAAAAAGCGGAGTTGTCATAACGACAGCCCCGCTTTTTTTATGCCCAAAATCAAGTGTCAAGAATGGTTCGTAGAAGATGTTCTTCTGAGAACACTTTTGAATATCAATTTTCGAGCATAAAAGGTTCGCGGAGCCTAAAATATGGCTTGCTACGTACTTCGTGCTTCAGTATCCATTAGTGGTTGATCTTTTTAACAAAAATATTAGATTTGTGAGAGCGGTATAATGATTTGTGAATTTGGAGAAGCCGACGGTGATGAAAACGGTTGGAGTGTTTGATAATCTGAAAATTACAGAATGGGAAGTTGAACCATTGAATGGGGAAAGAGATAAAA
>CAJOQM010000094.1 GCA_905236845.1 uncultured Lachnospiraceae bacterium
GCCCTGTCCGGATACTTAATGAAGTCAAGCACGAAGTGCGACGACTGAATTTAGGATACCGGACGTGGCAGAGAACTAGAGTACGAGGCGAGTTTACGAGCCCGTACGACGCCTGTCATGAGCTTAGCGAGGTCTTTCCGAGCTTAGCGATATGACGAACTTGGTGAAGACAAGCCGAAGGCGCAGCCCCCAAAGGCTGCGCTATTTCATCTCCCCCTCAATCCATGCGCAAATAACATCCAAAATATATTTGATTTCATCCGGGGTCAGTCCTCTTCCCTTGGGAATTCCGTGCCACTTCCATAGACATTCCCTGCAGCAGCACGCCGTCGCATGCTGAGCGATAAAAACAGGATGCCCCTTCATGGGTGTCTGTTTTCCGTCATTTGGAATGACCGGGGGCGCCAGCCTCTTACTGATAAAATCATATCCATGCTCACGAATGGTCTTCATTCCACGATTTTGTATATATTCTTTATCATTTTCTTTCAGGTGGAACCTGCTACGAAACTTTGATTTCGAAAGTCTGTAAAATAAATCACCAAAACTAAGCTCTTCTTCCACAACCAACCCCCTCTCCTTACACTGCGCCGTCGGCATAATAGTAATACCCGGTACTACCCGCATCATCAAAGGCTTCCATGGCAGCTTCAGTGGTTTCGAGCGCCCCGTCAACAAATACGGTCTTGCTGACATAATGATGTCCGCCGCTGTAAACTGCATCCTCCCTTTTATCCCAAAGCCACATCCAGAGCCATCATCAACGTAAACCCTACTGCAAACATAACGACTCCGATATTTGAATGCTCTCCCTCATACATCTCGGGAATCAGCTCTTCTACGACTACATACATCATTGCTCCCGCAGCAAAGGAAAGAAGATAAGGCATTGCCGGAACAATAAATCCCGTAGCAACTATGGTGATAATACCGAAAACAGGCTCTACTGCTCCGGAAAGAACCCCGTCTCTGAATGCTTTGCCCCTGCTCCTTCCTTTGGCACAAAGTGGCATGGATATAATAGCCCCCTCGGGGAAATTTTGTATCGCTATACCAAGCGACAAGGCAAGCGCCGCTCCCGATGTAATATCAACGGTTCCTGATATATAGCCTGCATATACGACTCCCACAGCCATTCCTTCGGGTATATTGTGTAAGGTCACGGCAAGCACCATCATAGTCGTCTTTGCCAGCCGGCTTTGCGGACCCTCTGCTTTTTCTGCATTCATATGAAGATGAGGCACTACGCTGTCAAGCAATAGCAAAAACAATATACCAAGCCAAAAGCCTGTAACCGCAGGTACAAACGCCAGCCTTCCGGAATTTTCCGAATAGTTCATGGCGGGTATAAGCAGGCTCCATATGGAAGCAGCCACCATTACGCCTGATGCGAATCCCGTAAGTGCACGCTGAACATTCATTTCAAGCCGCGATTTCATAAAAAAAACGCAGGCCGCCCCCAAACACGTTCCCGCAAAGGGAATCATTAATCCTGTAACAACTTCTTCAATCTGCAAACTTCACCTCCGTTCATAAAACCAAAACTCCCAAAACTACGTATTTCAACAATCCAAGCACTATTCTACCACACTCTCCAAAATAATTCATCTAAAACCAAAAAGCATAATTGACAACCACATTTTCCTATTGTATTATTAATGTGTTGCAAGTCAACGACTGACAGTCTCCGATCAGGAGCTGCCATTACCCATTACCAAGGATTCAAATACCGTATCTGCAGGAGGATTACTCATGCAGACTATGTTAAATTACGAGGATTTCTGCCGGACTGTAGCGGGCAAAGTATGCTCACATCTGCCTTCAGGAGTACTGGCAAATCCGAAGGACATTACGAAAAATAACGACACGGTGCTTAAGGGACTGGTGTTTTCCGACCCCGGCACAAATATTTCGCCTACTATATATCTGGAATCCTTCTATGAAGAATTCGAAAAAGGGAGGGATATCAGCGACATCACCTCACATATTGTAAGGCTTTATAACAGCACACGTGTGAAAGAAGACATTGATATGGGTTTTTTTATGGATTTTAATATTGCCAGAAATCATATTTGCTACAAGCTTATTAACCATGCAAGCAATGAAAAATCCTTAAAAAACATCCCCCACATACCTTTTTTGGATCTTTCCATCGTTTTTATCTGCCATATGGATATCTCCGATGATCAAAACGGATCCATCCTTATTTCAAACGAACATATGAAAATGTGGAAA
>CAJOQM010000095.1 GCA_905236845.1 uncultured Lachnospiraceae bacterium
TACCACATTTTCCCATGTCCCGCAAGCGAAAATTCTCCTTCCGGCAAAAAGCTTTGTCGTCAGCTGTAAAATATGATAAAATGGTGTCCAGGTCGAATTTTCACCTTGCCCCCAACGGAGGACATTGATATGGATACTCTTGTAAACTATAAATGTGATTTACATACAATGCCGGTAAGTGAGATTATCTCAAGGGTTACAAAGATAGCAAAAGAACTCGGAATAAAACGGCTGGATCTCTTTGGCTCCTTTGCGGACGGATCCGCATCTGAGAGGAGCGATATCGATTTTGTCGTGTATGGCTGCGATGACGTCACATTATTAGAGGAAAGAATCGACAAGATACCCACCTTAAGAAAGATTGATATATTTAATTATGACGAAGTGTGCAGCGATGAATTAAGGGAGAATATGGACAAATATGGACGACAAATATATTAACCGATACAAAAGCCTCGTAAAAAGCCATAGCAACTTACTGATGTCCCAAAGTGCCGATATCAGTGATCCATTCGTGCTTCCTGCCACGGTTCAAAATTATAACCTTACCTTTGACCTGTCATGGAAGGTGATGAAGGAAGTCTTGTTACATGAATTCGGAATAGAAGATTTTACGGGCGGTTCTCCCAGTCAGACTCTGCGGAAAGGATTTTCCGTTGGGCTGATAGAGGATGATACCTGGATGGTTATGCTGCATGTAAGAAACACCCTCGCACATGACTACGACGGTAAAATAGCATTAAAATATTTCCATGATATCACCGGAAAATACAGCGAGCTGTTTTCGGAATTTATCGAAAGAATCAGCAGCTGCTATGAATAGATTTTCGCAAATCAAATCCGGCGGGGATTTCCCCGCCGGTTCTTTGTTACAATTTTAGCTTTGCTTTTTATTTCAAAAACTCCTCTTCTATCTGCACATCAAAGGCCTTTGTTGCCGCACGAAGGCCGTCTGCATCAATAGTCTGTTTCTTTCCTGCGCCTCCTGTCATAGATAGGATTTTCACCAGAATCTCGGCTGATTTTTCCGCCGTATGAAAAAGACCGAAGGTAAGGTCAAAGTCAAATCCGGCCGCAAACATGCCATGATGCGCCCATACTGCTATGTCGTATTTTTCCATCTTCTGCGCTGTAGCAACGGCTATCTCTCTGCCGCCGGGCACCATCCAGGGCACCACTCCCACTCCTGCCGGGAATATAATGGGGCACTCTGTCATATTTTCCCAAAGCTCCCGGGAAAATACCGCATCCTCAAGAGGAAGCACAAAGGTAAGGGCTATAATATTCGCCGGATGTGCGTGGTAGACAACTCTATAATCCGGATTTAATTTCTTCTTTACTTCCAGATTCATAAGGTGGCTGGGAAGCTCAGACGTAGGTCTTCCGCCGTCCCTTAAGCCCCAGCATATGCGGAAGCGCTCGCCCTTATCGTCAAGCTCTAGGATGCATATATTGGCCTCCGGGTCGAGCTCCACATTTCGGAAATACTTACCGCTCCCCGTTACCAGGAAGTATTCTCCGGAAAGCTCGGGGACACTTGTCCCAATCTCCTGCCAATCTCCGGGCTTTAAGCATTCCCGAACCTCATCCACTTCTTCACTCCGTATCCTATACGAAAGATTTCCCCCGTTTCTTTCATGCCATCCCATGGAATACCCATCGGATGCCATCCTGATAAATCCTTTTACAAATCCTGCATCGGTTACCTGCATCTTGTTATTCCTCCTGATTATGATTAAATCATGATTAAGCTGCCAAAATAAAAATCTCCAATCTAGCCTCACCGATTTGTGTGAAAATAAGCAGAGCTTGTTTTGCGGCCGGCATTTAGGCGGCGTCTTTTGGCGGCTTAATCATACCATATAAATCAACAATATATTATCTCGTGACGATTTCAAGCGGCACATCAAATATCTTTGCCACCTTTGCTATCGTATCTATATGTTGGCCAACAGCAGCCGCAAAATGATGCGTGGGTCCGGTTTCGCTCCATTTCGTCACGAATTCCGAGGGGCTAAGTGCGAAGCGGGTACGCATCATGGTATCTCCGTTATTAAGTATCTTGCCCTCTTCGTTAACACCTTCTGCGGCAACGAACTTAAAATACCCCTCGCCATCCTGGGTAATGGCAAGATATGTAACAGGACCTGCAGGCGGATAAAACTGGGTGAGATACCCGCCTCCCGTCTTTCCATGAAAGACATCCATAACCTTCATGGTGGGCTTTTTCGCCTGCGAGAAATCCGCATCCCCCGATCCGCTGTGACCGATGAGGGTCACACCGTCGTTAAAGTCTATGGTATACATCTCAGCAAGCTGCCCCGTGCCTGATATGGTCTTTAGGATGCTCATTGCTATGGCGACCTTCATATCGCCCTCCACGGCGCAGGCCGTACCCTGTTTTATCAGCATGGAAAATGCGGGGATAAGGAGGCTGTCAACCACACCTGCCTGTCCCTTTGCGAATCCGTCATAGTGGGAAGCGATAAGGCCGAGCTTCTCGGTCTGCACCCATTTTTCGAAAGCGACCACATACTTTGCCATTTCCCGAAGCTTCTCATCATCGGAGCCCTCTCCCAGGATGTCGAAAGTATTGTGAATATCCGAAAGCTTCTCATCAATAGCGGCTTCATCATTCACATCATCCGCTATAGCCCAGATTTTCTCCCAGTCAAACTGCTTCGTATAAAGATGCATGCGGCGGTACAGGTTTGACTCATCAATATAAAGATCCATCATCCCCGGATAGGGGCGGCCGATCTGGGCGATATTCGTATCCCGAAAACGCCTTCGGCACTGGGCAGCCCGGCACCACTCGTCTATCTCGCGGGTCACATCAGGGTCTCCCCCTTCCACCACGCCTGTAATAACTGCAGAGCGCTTGCCGTAACGGTTTAAATCTGCCACCATCTCGCCAACGGCGCCGCAGGCATAGGCTTCTCCCAGCCATTCAGCAGTGCCGGCGGTATCATAGTCAAGCGCCTTTAATTTCTGGAGATTCACCAGCACCACGGGGACATCCAGATCCTTTACCGCAGGGAGCATATTATAGGATGTAGCATAAGTCAAAAGCTGCATAAACACGAGGTCTACATCTGCCGCACGGAACTTGTCACCCGCTGCCTGCGAGAGTTCCTTCGTAGTGACCAGCCCTCCGTCTATTATCTCCACGGTATCGGGAATGGTCTTTTTGAAAGCCTCAAACTGGCTCTTAAACTCCTCTTCCAGCGTGGGGAACTGGGGCAGATACGCCCCCAAAGCTATGGAGAACACTCCGACTCTTGCCTTTGTTTCTACTAACATAATTTATGCTCCTTTCGGGTTTCGTTAAGGTTTTCGTCAATGTTTTATGTAGACCGTCATCAAGGCATCACATCCGGCGCAGCACCGGGTGCCCGCCCTGTCTTAAGCAAACTCCGTAATCTCAAACGATTCCGCAACGCATGCTCTCGCTTCCCGCAGATTGCTGAACACTCCGTCCGCTATCATCTGCGCCATTATATTTCCAATGGCAGTAGCCTCGCCCGGACCTGCGAGGACTCTTCGTCCTGTCTTCTGCGCTGTCAGGCGGTTTAGATATGCGGCATTGGAGCCGCCGCCCACGATATGTATGGCATCATAATGCTTTCCTGTGAGCCCCTCTATCTCAATAACAGCCTGCACATAGCTGTCTGAAAGAGACTCATAGATTACAGCCGCCATCTGCCCCGTGTTTTCGGGAACAGACCTTCCCCGCTCCGAAAGATAATCACGCACCGCATCCTGCATATTTAAAGGCGCCAGGAAGCACTCATCATTCACATCCACCCTTGCGGGAAATTCCTTCTCATTTTCTGCCATATCACAAAGCTCGGCAAAGCTGTATTTGTCATTAAGCTCATGGCGCACCTGCTGGATCATCCAAAGCCCCATGATGTTTTTAAGGAAGCGATAACGCCGCTCATAGCCTCCCTCATTCGTGAAATTTGCTATCTGTGCAGCCCCGGTGGTAATAGGTTCCATGTTTTCCACCCCCATCAACGACCAGGTGCCGGAGCTTATATAAAGCACATCGCCGGAAATAGCAGGAACTGCCATCACGGCTGATGCAGTATCGTGAGAGGCAGCCATAACCACCTTGCAGTCAAAACCAAGCTCCGATTTTATCTCATCCGTAAATGTCCCCACTAAAGTCCCCGGCATTTCTATAGGAAGAAAAATATCCCGGGGATATCCCAATGCTTTTATAATATCCTCATCCCAATCGCAGGATGCAGCGTTTACCAGCCCTGTAGATGTAGCGTTAGTGTATTCCTGCTTCATTACCCCGGTCAGCCGGTAATTAAAATAATCCGGCAGCATAAGCATAGCCTTTGCATTCGCCAAGGCATCAGGTTCATTTATCTTTGATGCCATAAGCTGAAAGATGGTGTTAAAGCTCTGATGCTGTATGCCTGTATGCTCGTACAGACCACGCTCGGGAAAGAGCCTGTACACCTCTTCATCCATACCATTTATACGGATGTCCCTGTAGCCATATGAAGGCGCCAAAACCTTTCCTTTTTCATCCGTCAAAACATAATCCACCGCCCAGGTGTCTACGGCGACAGACTCAAGTGTTTTCCCCATTTCGCCGGCCTTTTTAAGCCCCGCTACGATTTCCTTAAAGAGACGCTCCGTATCCCAATAGAGCCTCCCGTTTCGGTTATCCATGCCGTTTTCAAAGCGATAGATTTCCTCCATGACAAGCTTTCCGTCATCCATACGGCAAAGCATATGCCGTCCGGAAGAAGCGCCGATATCTATTGCAAGGTAATATTTACTCATAAATCAACCCTCCAAGAGCCAAATTATACTCCAGAGCATAAGCTTTGCGCAACAAAACAGTATTTTTGGTTAAGGGAACAGCGATTGGAGCATTTTGGATCAAGCCGTTATCCCGGAAACCTCTCCGATCACCCTCTCAAGCGCCTCCCGGTCTATCCCCAGATATCCCATGTATCGAAGCTCCCCCAGAACGAAATTCCTGCTTTCGGGGTCGTCCCCCGTCGCCATTCCGTAGAGCATGGGAAGCTCTTTCTTTAGTATATCAAGAGCCCTTTCATCCTCCGCAAGCTCTTCGAGGCGGGTCTTTTCATCGAATTTAAGCCTGAAATCAGTATCGGGCATATATGTATTCTCGTAGACTCCGGCGGTAAGCTCTATTTCGCCGCCGTCTTTTCCATTCTTGCCGCCTTTTCCCGGAAGAACAGCTAAAGCCGTACAGTTAAAGGGCACGGTAAAGCGTACTCTTACCCGGCCGTCCGGCAATATCTCCCACTCCGATGTATATTTGCCGCTCACCGAATCATAGGAATATTTAAGATGATTAAGCCGCCAGGTAAGCTGCGGGGCAAACCTGACTCTCGTAAATCCGGCTTCTTCCGGGCAAATCCCTGCAAGATACCTGTAAACATATTCCATTACAGAGCCGTAGGCATAATGATTAAGGGAATTCATGCCTGTTCCGGAAATGGTTCCGTCATCAAGGACGCTGTTCCATCTCTCCCAGATAGTGGTAGCGCCTAGGTCTATGCAATGGAACCATCCTGGAAAATCCCTCTGAAACAGAAAAAATGCCGCTTCCCTCTCCATGCCGTTTTTCGCCATGGTTTGAAGCATGGATGTAGCTCCGAGAAACCCGCCTTTAATCCGATAGCAGTCTTTCTTCAGGCGTTTCTTAAATCCCTGTTTAATTTTATTTACATCCTTGTAAATACCAAAGCGAAGAGCCAGGACATAGGCAGTTTGTGTATCTATACAAAGCCTTCCTGGGGGGGAGAAATACTCATTTAAAATGGCAGCTTTAATCTTTGATGCATGCGCCTCGTATCTATCGGCATCGACGCTCATCCCCAGTATTCCTGCAGCCTGAGCAGTCTTCGCCACGGAGGCGTAATAATAGCAGCTTGCCACAAAGCCGTCATCTGTGCCGCCCTTAAAGCTCTGCGGCGTAATCCCGTCAAGAGCCAGCCAGTCTCCAAATTGGAAGCCAAAATCCCAGAGTTTTCTATCGCCATGCGCTATATCGTCTCTTATAAGATGCTCTGTCCAATCCTTCATCAGAGGATAAGCTTCCTTCAAAGCATCCTTATCCCCGTAATGCTCATACATCGCCATGGGGATAAAGGCGGCGGCATCCGCCCAGCCGGCAGCACCCCTGGGATTATCCCCAAGATCCGGGAGGTATCCCGCCACAGCACCTTCGTGCTTTTGTTCATCCTTGTAGAGGTCACTAAGGAATTTCCCAAGAAACCGCCTCGTATCCATGTTAAAGCAGGCAGTAGGGGTAAAGACCTGTATATCCCCTGTCCAGCCCAGCCGCTCGTTTCTCTGGGGGCAATCCGTGGGCATATCGAGGAAATTTGACTTCTGTCCCCAGAGAGCATTGCTAAACAGCCTGTTTAGGCGCTCATCCGAGGATTCAAATTCCGATATGGTATCAAGGGCAGAATACAAGACTTTTCCGGCAAAATCCCCCGGCTGTATCTCGCCGGGGAAACCCTCAAGCTTTACATACCTGAATCCGCAGAATGTAAAACGAGGATGCACCGGCTCGCTGCGCCCGTCTGAAATCACGGTAAACTGCGCCTTTGCACTGCGGTAATTATCATGATAGAAATTACCCTCCTGCAATATCTCGCCGCAGGTAAGGGTAACTTTTGCTCCTTTGGGAAGGGGCTTTAAGATTTCTACAAAGCCCGTAAAATTCTGCCCGAAATCAAGGACGGTCTCCCCCGCAGGGGTGTGGATTATTTCACGCACGGGAAGCTCTTCCATGATTTTTACGGGAAGGGAGCTTCGGGGAACAGCTTTTATCCTTGGAGCATACAGTTCTACGGGCTTTTCGTGATTATCCGCATCCTCGGCAGACCGTCCGGACATTGCGCCACAAATATTAAGGTCCAACACCTCGCCGTCATAGTTATCGCTCTCGATGACGGGGCTTTTCCGATACGTCCAGGATTCATCCGTAGCAATCAGGGTTTCATTGCCCGACTCGTCTTTTATGTATAATTCCGCAAGGGCGCAGAACCTGTCGCCAAAGACATTCTTTGCATTGTCAAAACCAATCTGCCCCTTGTACCAGCCGTTGCCGGAGTAAATCTCGATTGTATTTTTTCCGGGAACCAATAGTCCGCCTACATCATAGGTCTGATATTGGACTTCATTACGATAGTCGCTCAAGTAGGGGGTCATATATTCATCCCCGACCCTTTTCCCGTTTATATACGCCTCATAGAGCCCAAGAGCGGTGATATTGAGGCGGGCATATGCGCCCAAATCAGCTTCAAGAGCAGCCTGCACTTCTGCCGGCAAATTAAATCTTCTTATAAAAACGGGGTGGTGCTCATCCTCTGTCCTGGGTGCTATCCATTTTCCTTTCATCGGAAAATTTCCAGGCGGAGTCTCAAAGAAGGTTTCGCCCATGCTGCTCTCACCATTATTCCCGGTAACCTCAACCCTTACCGCATATCGTGTGCGCTCAACCACCTCAAAATCAAGCCTCTCACCACCGGAAGAAAGCCCGGCACCTTCTTTCTCAAATACGATTTTACCGCCGTCGACAGCTACGGTAATCCTCACATTCTCCTGCCTTGCGGCTTCCGTATCCGTAACCTTCCAGCTAACCTTCACATACGGAA
>CAJOQM010000096.1 GCA_905236845.1 uncultured Lachnospiraceae bacterium
ATCAAACAATTCGCTCATTTGATCTTGAGTAAGCCATACTGTATCCCTATCGATTGGAACCGGGAGGCATATTGCTTTGTCCTTTGTTTCAAAAAGAACTATTTCATTTCTGCTTTCCATATTCCTCTCACCTCTGCATTAAGTATCAATAGCAGATTTTTTCATTTATTATGATCATCACCATTTACAATCCTATGATAATCCTCCATCTCGACATCAAGCGTGATCGTTCTCTCCCGGGTGTTGCTCACTCGCTGCAAAAGGCTCACGACTTCCACATGCCCGCTGCGTCCAAACTGATCCGCTGCAGTGACATTGCGCAGCTCGTAGCCGCCGGCGCTAAGGATCTTCAGGTCGCGGGCCAGGGTGGCGGGGTCACAAGAGACATAAACGATGCGGTCCGGGGCGGCGGATAGCATGGTATGAAGGAGTTTTTCGTCGCAGCCCTTGCGGGGGGGATCTACAACGATAACATCGGGATGTATGTCCGGGTGGGAGGCGAGAAGCTCCGGGAGAACTTCCTCAGCTGTGCCGGCAAAAAATTCGGCGTTATTTATGTTATTTAGGGCTGCGTTTGATTTTGCATTTTCAATAGCCTCGGGGACGATTTCCACGCCGTATACAAAGCCGGCCCTCCTCGCCATGAAAAGTGAGATGGTGCCGATGCCACAATAAAGGTCAAACACCGTTTCTCTTCCCGAAAGCTGCGCATAATCCAAAGCCTTCTCGTAGACCTTGAGCGCCTGGGTGCGGTTTACCTGGTAGAAGGATTTGGCGCCGATTCTGAAAGAAAGCTCCCCCATTGTGTCAGTGATATAGTCAACGCCTTTAAGGACTCGGATTTTTTCGCCAAGGATTACATTTGTATTTGCTGTATTTGTATTTATAAGGACAGATGCCATGCCGGAGATAGACCAAAGCTCATCTGCCAGCTCATCCTCGAGGGGGATTTTATTTCCATTTATAATGAGACAGACCATAACGCCCTCCCCCGTCCTTACCAGAATATGCCTCACCAATCCCTGTCCGGTATTCTCATCATAGGAATCTATGCCGTATTTTTCCATATGGTTTATAACAATGCGGACGATATCGGAATTATCTCTCTCTGTAAGCAGGCAGGCGTTATTTTCTATGATGGCGTGGGTCCTTCCGGCATAAAATCCGGTGATGATCCGCCCATCCTTTGCCCGCCCCACCGGAAGCTGCGTCTTATTGCGATAGCTATATTCTTTGCCGGAATCAGCTCCGATAGGCTCCTCCATTATCTCCTCGATAAACGCTCGCTCAAAGCCACCGATACGGATAAGGGCGTTCTTTACCTTTTCATTCTTCCATTCCAACTCCCTGTCATACGACCAGGCACCAAAGACGCAGCCGCCGCATTTTTCCGAGACAGGACATGGCGACTTAATCCTGTCGGGGGAGGGCGTTATGATTTCTTCGAGGCGACCGTAGCCGTAGGATTTCTTTAGCTTTGTAAGGCGCACCCGGGCGATATCCCCCGGCAAGGCTCCCTTCACAAAAACAGGGAAACCATCGAGCTTGCCTATGCCTTCCCCGCTGTTTCCCACGTCGGTAATATTTAATTTTACAACGTCGTTTTTCTTCATATGACCATTCGGCATTTAGCCCGCAAAATCACTCCATCATCTCCATAATCGTCTGCGCCCTGTTTTCCCAGGTATGATGCATCTCCACCTTCTTTCGGCCACATCGTGCGATCTCCTCGAGCCTGTCAGTGTCCTTTAGCACATCATTAACAATCTCCGGCAGCTCATCTATATGGGCGATGCTAAAGCACAAAGCTTCCCTGCCGGGGGTCAGATTGTCCAGAAGAAAGGGAGAATAATCCGTGACCGGTACACTCCCGCATCTAAGAGCGGAGAAAATCCTGTCGTGCGCCCCGTCCTTGAACCAGGGGAGAAGGTTTAGTGTAAGCTTGCTTCTGCCCATATATTCCGTGCACGTAGCGCTGTCCACCTCGCAGCCGGTGCCACGAATAAGCTCAGGATGCTTCGTCTTAATATGCTCCCAGTCCTTTCCAACGAGGGTCACGGGAATCCCTGCGTCAAGGAGAGCCGCCACAGCCTTTTCCCTGAAATAGCTGCGTACATAGAGGTCGATAAAGAGCATCCCTCGCATAGCCTCCAATGTTTCAAGAATCGTCGCCTCGGGAAACTGTGCGAATATCGCATCCTCAAAAGTCTCATCGAGGGTCTTATATGTATTTGAAATAAGGTCGTCCATTACGGATTGGAAAAACTCCCTGTATTCGGGGTCTGCACCCGCCATGCGCTCGTTGATATTGTCGGGCGTCACGTAATTTGCGGGGAAACAGATGTCGATATCACGGTTTTTTATCGGTGTTATGTCAACCGCATTCAACCCAACGCCGGCTACAGAGCCGCCCGCTTCCTCCGCCCCGACATCAGCCGTCCCTGCCGGCGGATTCCCCGCAAGCGGCATAAAATACGTATGCCTGATATGAGGATAATATCTCCTCAGAAATTTCAGATGCTGCCTGTCGATGCAAAAAACGCGCATATCGGGAGGCGCCGTCAAAAGCGGCTTATAATAATACAAAGGATGATCCACCAGGATATTATACATATCAATGGATAGTTCCTGGAAAATGCTATAATTTTCCCCGCGCTCAAACTGGAGCTCATGGCTTAAACCAATGAAATTAAAAGTGACGAGGGCGGTTTTTCCCAGTGAAAAAAACTTTTTTATCTTTTTGGCACCACTCCCCTTTTCCGCGCCCTTTTCTATATCAACCCACATTATCCGGGCACCGGCTTTTTCAAAGCTTTCCGCAAGCTGCCTCGAAAAAAACTCCAGGGTTTCCACGGCGTTTCTAAACATTATTATCTTTGTGTATTTCATATTATAATCCGATTTTCCATCTTTTTATTATAAAATAAGGTTCTAAATCACAAATCAAATTCCATATATTACAATAAAAATCTCAATTCCGTCCTTTTTATTGTAAAATAAAGCCCTAAATCACAAACCGAATGCCATATATTACAATAAAAATCTCGATTTTTTCCTTTTTATTGTAAAAGTCCGACCTCCAGCCACAAGTCATGAGCCAAACTCATACATCCCCTGCCCGGTCTGCTTATAGACGACCTTGCCGTCAGAGCCATCGGTAAGAGCTTTGGTAAAGCTTTCATCCAATGCCTTAGGCACGATAAGTCCAAGCGTAACATCCTGCCCGAAATCAGAGGATCTCTCCACTATGCCCTGCTCCTCAAAATACGATTTCAGCCGTCCGTAAGCGGCATAATCAAGAGTAACTTCATATGTCACCCCGGAAGCCACCGGCACAAGGCTCGCCTCCTCGATTGCCATCTTTGCCGCCCGGGTATACGCCCTTACCAGACCGCCGGTACCAAGCTTTATCCCGCCGAAATACCGGGTAACCACAAGGACAGCGCCCCGGATATTGGCGCCCCGAAGCACCTCTAAGACAGGCCGCCCGGCAGTCCCTGCAGGCTCGCCGTCATCCGTACTGCGCTCAACCGGCATATCTTCACCTACGATAAAGGCGCTTACATTATGCCGGGCGTCCCAGTATTTTTTCTTTGCCTCAGCGATTAGCTCCCCGGCTTCATCCGCATCCGCCGCAGGAAATATCTGCCCTATGAAGCGGGATTTCTTTTCGGTAAATTCAGCGGCTGCGGGGCTCTTTATCCTGTAAAAAGAGACTGCCGCAGCATTGTTCTCATTCTGTAACTGCATCTTCCGTATCTGTTACTTCCTCGCCGGTTTCTTCACCGGCTGCATCGTCTGTCACATCTTCCTCTGAATCTTCCTCATCTTCTTCGTCGTCTTCACCATGCTCCGTGCATTCTTCCGGTTCAGAGCCGATAAGGAATCCCTGCTGTATCACGTGCGGGCAGTATTCTGTCGCCAGCATTCCCGAATCCTCGCAGATATCATACATCTGATGCAATGCGCAGTATTCAGTCGGCACATTGTCCGAAGAGAAATATTCCGTAACAGAGCTTCCGGAGCAGGCATCCGACATCAAAAGACCCGAATATTTGCATACGGACTTTGTAACTATGCCGGAGGGCTGAGTAAATTCCTCATATGGCAGATCTTCATGTATCCTGCCCATTACAGCCTTCCATAAAGCCTTAGTAAATGTGGTGGTATCAAGAGGCATGTTAGTATCGCATCCGCCCCAGACGCCGCAGGTATAGCTGGTGGTATAGCCCACAAACCAGGAATCCACATTGGAGGAAGTAGTACCCGTCTTTCCTGCGATAGCCGTAGTCTCAAAGTTTACGGCGGTTCCGGTGCCCTTGGTTACTACATCCTCCATGGCGCTGGTAAGAAGCCATGCGTTTTGCTCGCTTATTACCTGATGTGTCTCGGGATTCTTCTCTATAAGAACATTTCCCTGGTAATCCAGTATCTTTGTGTAATATACGGGCTCGGTATATGTACCGGCATTTGCTATAGTAGCGTATGCCGCCGTAAGCTCAAGGTTTGTCACGCCGTTTGTAATACCGCCAAGGGCGAGAGCCTGGACTATATCGCTATCCGTAAGGGTGGTAAATCCAAAATCAAGAAGATAGTCGTAACCCACCTGGGGAGTCAAGTCCGTCAGGGTCTTTACGGTAACTACGTTTATGGACTTTGTAATAGCCGTGCGAAGAGAAGTCCAGCCGGTGTATGAATTATCGTAGTTATGCACCTGGGTTCCGTCCGCATAATAATACTTAGAATTATCCTGGGTGGATGCCAGGGTAAACATGCCCGTATCCAAGGCCGGCGCATAGGTTGAAAGCACCTTAAATGTAGAGCCGGGCTGACGGGTAGTATCGGTAGCGCGGTTTAATGTAAGGGAAGCCTCCTTTTCTCCCCGGCCTCCCACCAGGGCTTTTACCTGCCCCGTATATTGATCCATAACCACGATGGAAGCCTGAGGCTGGGGCGTATATATAATGCTTTCCGTGCCGTCTACTATCTCGTCTCCGGATTCACCGGATTCCAATACCGCCGCCTCATATTCTGCGATAGCGACCGCTGCATCATCCTTTGAATCATAAATCAAATAGCTGCTTGACGATACGTTTTCCTTAAGATACGTAAGCATGGACTGCTCGTCATACCAGTTGACAGATCCGTCGGAATGCTGCACCGCAAAGCTCAACGAGAAAGAATATCCCGCATCAGGGAAATTCTCTTCATTCTGATATTCCTCATCGCAGATAGCCTGAATCTCGGGATCCTGGGTAGTATAAATAGAAAGCCCGCCGGAATAAAGAAGCTTATAGGCCTGCTGCTCGGAGTAGCCCTTGACCTCCATAAGGTCGGAGACGACTTCATCTATGAGAGAATCCACGAAATAGCTGTAGACCGAGGTTTCCGTAGCCTCGTCTACCTCCTGTATCCTGGCATAGACATCGTCCGCCATAGCTTCGTTATACTGACTTTCGGAAATATATTCCAGCTCCAGCATCTTGTTAAGCACCCGCTCCCTGCGCTCGGAATTGTTGTCCGGATTGGAAATAGGGTTATATTTCGTAGGGTTTTGGGTAATGCCTGCGATAACCGCAGCCTCGGAGAGAGTAAGCTCCGAGACGTCCTTGTCAAAATATCTCTGGGCAGCCGCCTCTACGCCGTAGCAGCCCTGCCCCAGATTTATGGTGTTCAGATAATTTTCGAGAATAGTATCCTTATCCGTAATCTCCTCAAGAGAAACGGCAAGATATTGCTCCTGAATCTTTCTGCGGAGGCGCTCTCCAAAAGATGCCTCGCTGGTCCAAGTGGTAAAAACGTTGTTTTTCAGGAGCTGCTGGGTAATGGTGCTGGCGCCCTGGGAAAAACTCCCGGACTTAAGCCCAATCACAAAAGCCCTGGCAATACCCTGCAGGTCAATGCCGTTATGCTCGTAGAAGCGCTCGTCCTCTATGGCCACAAAGGCATGCTGGAGCGTTACCGGTATCTCATCAAGAGTCACATAAACCCTGTTGGAACCGGAGGATACTAATTCTTCTATCTGGTTTCCTTCACTGTCATATACGTATGTCGCATATCCCGTAGGAGAAATATCTATGCTGTCCACAGACGGCGCCGAGCTGATAGCGCCCTGGATAGCTCCCGCAGCACAGCAAAGACCGAAGGTGCCGGCACACACTACCAGCAAAAGAAGTATTCCTACAGTCCTTAAAATCCCCCTTAATATGGGATGCTTCTTACGTTTCTTTTTCTTTTTACGCTTAATTTCGGTATTTTCGCTCATAATCCCTAAAAGAAAGCCGCCACGCCGACAAGCGGCACGACGGCTTATTAAAATTAAATTTAATAACTGTTTTTGAAAAAGTAAATTACTTCTTCATTACCAGGCATACCAGCATCTGTGCTGTGGTGATACCTGTGTTCTTGGACTCACGCTCGCAGCCCTTGCCCATGTGGATGGAATCGCCTGCGTGAAGGACATGAGCCTTGCCGTCTTCGCCGGTAGTAACGGTCATTTCGCCCTCTACGATGTAGTAGAACATCTCTACGGGAGCGGGAGCCATCTCAGCACCGCCGCCGGGAAGGAAATGTGAAAGACCCAGAGAAATCTCGCCGTCGTTTACTGCATCAGGCTTGTGCAGGTTTGTACAGCGAACATCATAATGTCCGGGGGGTTCGTAGGTTACTGCTTCATTAGCTGCTGTTACTTTGTACATTTTAATACTTCCTTTCTTATAAGAAATAATATTTGCTAAACCCGCTTTGGCAGGTATTAGTATCAATCAAAGGCTCCTGTCCGAGCCATCCGCTCCATTATACCACTACATCCCGGATAGGTCAATCGGATGCGCCGGTCAAATATTTTTCTATGGCATCCATGGCTTCTTCCTCGTCACTCCCCTCCGCCGTAACGCAAACCGGCTCTCCGGGATACATTCCCAGAGTCATCATGCCCATAATGCTTTTGCCGTTTACGGAATATCCGTCGGAATTAAAAGATATACTGCTTTCAAAACGGCTGGCCACATTTACCAGATCCGCAACGGGATGCTCCGCCCCGTCATTAAGAACCGTTACGTTTATTTCTTTACTTATCATTCTTGTTTCTCCCTGGCCTTTTGAGCCAATCCGGAAAGTTTTGCCAATCTGTGATTCATGCCGCTCCTGCCTACGGGAGGATCTGACATTTCCCCAAGCTCCGTAAGAGAAGCATCGGGATATTTCTTCCTTAAAGACGCTGCCTGCACCAAAGCCGGCGATAATGTCAAAAGAAGTCCGTTTTTTTCAAGATATTCAATATCTTTTATCTGCCTTGCAGCGGCACCGACCGTTTTTGACAGATTTGCTGTCTCACAGTTTACCCGCCTGTTTACCCTGTTTCTCATATCCTTAAGAATCCGGACATTTTCCATATTCATAAGAGATGAGTGGGCTCCCATAAGGTTTAGGATATCTATTATGTCGTTGCCTTCCTTTACATAAGCAACGAGGCGTTTCTTTCGCCGGACTATACCTGCCTGGACGGAAAACCCCGCCAACACATCCTGTATCTGCAAAGCCTGCTCCATTGTACCACAAACTATCTCAAAATGATAGGATTTTTCGGGATCGCTCATGGATCCGGCGCTTACAAAGGCGCCTCTCAAAAAAGACCTTCTGCAGCATTCCTTTTGGAGCAAAATCGCTGAAATAGGCATGGAAGTAAAGGCTGCGTCTGTAAATTTTACTCCCTCAAGGATCTTTTTCACATCTTTTTCCGAGGCGGTAACTTCATATGCGCCCCTTTTGGTATCGGCTCCGGATGAAATCTTTTTGACATCGGCAGCAATACCAAAAGCCTGCTTTATCAGCATATAGCACCGCTTTGCCACATGAACATTTTCCGTATGTACGCAAAAAACACCATCCCTGTCCGCCCCCAGAAAAGACACCAAAGCCGCAAGCTCCGCCAGCTGGCAATGCCGCCCCTTTACTTCGGGCTTACATAATTCTTCTTTTACATCAGATGAAAACGACACTATTTGCCTCTCTTTGCGTCTCTGTCAATGTGAATATGTTCCAAAGTCACACCGTATCCTTCGATTTCGGAAAGCCTGTTTGCAAGCTCCATGGCAAGGGTCACACTCCTGTGCTTTCCTCCGGTACACCCTATGGCTATTACTATCTGGTGCTTTCCTTCCTCCACATAATGAGGCAGGAGAAATTTCATCATATCCTCGACTTTATCCAGGAATATGCCGGCTTCCTTAAAACCCATAACATAATTATGCACATCGTCGTCAAGACCCGTGAACTTTTTCAATGCGGGAATATAATATGGATTCGGCAGGAACCGGACATCGAAAACCATGTCCGCATCCTCGGGAATGCCGTATTTAAAGCCAAAGGAAACAATATTTACATTAAGGCCGAAATATTTTCCTTTGTTAAGAAAAATATCGGAAAGTCGCATCATAAGGTCCCGGGTCAGCATCCTTGATGTATCAATAATATAATCCGCCCTGTTTTTCAAAGGCTCGATGCGCTCTCTTTCAAGGCGGATGCCTTCCTCTACCCGACCTCCCGGCGAAAGAGGATGGTTCCTCCGGGTCTCTTTGTATCGCATGATAAGGGCAGAATCATCCGCATCCAGAAACAAAACCCGGATTTGTCTGCCGCTTGCGGATATCCTGTCCAGAATACCCGGCAGCTTATCTATTTCCTTGCCGGAGCGCACATCCATGCAAAGGGCTATCTTTTGCTCATTTGTATTTCCCGAAAAAGAAAGTTCAGAAAATTTCTCAAGGAGCATAACGGGAAAATTGTCGATACAAAGATACCCGCTGTCTTCAAGTATTTTTAATGCAGTGGATTTGCCGGCTCCGCTCATGCCGGTAATGATAAGCATTTCCATTTTCACTTAAACTCCCCAATCATTTTGATTTCAGGCTCAAGCACTATGCCGCTTTTAAGTTTTACCTGACGGCGCACTTCCTCAACAAGCTTTACTACGTCCTGGGCCGTAGCCCCGCCTTTGTTTATAACAAAGCCGCAATGCTTTTGGGAAACGCAGGCGCCCCCTACGGTAAATCCCGAAAGCCCGGCTTCCATAATGAGCTTTCCGGCAAAATTGTTGGGCGGTCGCTTAAAGGTACTGCCTGCGGAAGGATATTCAAGAGGCTGCTTTTCGATGCGCTTTTCCTTTAGCTCATCCATCTTTGCCTTTACGGACATGGGGTCTCCCTTGGGAAGAACGAATTCCGCCTCCAATGCGATTACCTGTTTGCGGAAAACGGCGCTGTCCCTGTAAGAGCCGTCATAATCCTCCGGTCTCCAGATAAAGGTATTTCCTCTCCTGTCCATTACGGTAAGCTCCCGGAGAATGTCCTTCATCTCGCCGCCGTAGGCTCCGGCATTCATCACCAAGGCTCCTCCTACGGAGCCCGGGATGCCTGATGCAAATTCCATTCCCGTGCAGCCCATTTCCAAAGCCTTGTATGCAACGAAAGAAAGCATGGCACCTGCCTGTGCCCGGATAACGCAGCGGGTGCCTGCGTCTTGGACGGAAAGGTCACTTATGCGCTTTCCAAGGCAGATGACCGCCCCTCTTATACCCAGGTCTCCCACCAGGATATTGCTGCCGTTACCTATGACGATATAAGGCACGTGATATTCGTTGCACGCATCAAGCAGCGGCTTTAATTCATCGGCGGAAGGCTCAAGAAAATAATCCGCCGGACCTCCTATGCGAAATGTGGTATGAAACCGCATAGGCTCATTATATTTAATAGCTTTATTTGGCAATATGCGTTTTATAGCAGATTTAAAATCCATATTTAATATAATCCCTTTGTATCGGCGACTTCAAGAAAAGTCTCATAGCATTTTAACGATTCATAAAGATCCGCCTTGCTGGTAATCTCCCAGGGGGCATGCATGTTGAGCACTGCCACGCCGCTGTCTATTACATTCATGCCGTATTCCGCAAGGATGTAGGCGATAGTTCCGCCGCCGCCTTCGTCCACTTTTCCGAGTTCTGCCATCTGGTAGAATACCTTTTTCTTGTCAAGAATATTGCGAAGATGTCCGAGGTATTCCGCATTGGCATCGTTGGATCCGGACTTGCCACGGCTGCCGGTAAATTTACAAAATACGATTCCCTTTCCAAGGAAAGATGCGTTCTTCTTTTCAAACATCTCGGGATAGCAGGGATCGAAGGCTGCGTTTACATCCGAGGAAAGCACGCAGGAATTCCGAAGAGCGCGGCGCATGACGATATCCGAATATTCACCGGTAGCATTCATAATCTCCGCCACCATGTTTTCAAAATATCTGCTGGTCATGCCTGTAGCACCGACAGAGCCTATTTCCTCCTTGTCTACAAGCAGGCAAACCGAGGTGCGCTCGGGCTTTTTGCTCTTTAAAATCGCCTCAAAAGAAGGATATGCGCAGGATCTGTCATCCTGGCCGTAGCCCATGATAAGGCTCCTGTCAAAGCCAAAATCCCTGGCAGCTCCCGCAGGCACCACCTCTATCTCTGCCGAGAGGAAATCCTCCTCCTCTATGCCGTATTGCTTCTTTAATATTTCCAGGATGCCTTTGGTAACAGCTTCCTTTTCTTCCTTATCCTTTGCGGCGGATTTTAAGGGGATGCTGCCTACGAGTATATCAAGCTTTTCTCCCTCTACGGCCTTTGCCGCCTTCTTTTCCATCTGCTTACCCGCAAGATGAATAAGAATATCCGTTACTCCGAAAACGGGATCGTCATCCTTTTCACCGATGTTTACTGTTATCTTCTTGCCGTCCTTCTTTACGATGACTCCGTGAAGGGCAAGGGGGATGGTAACCCACTGGTACTTCTTGATGCCGCCGTAATAATGTGTATCAAGCAAAGCCAGCCCCTCGCTTTCATACAGGGGATTTTGCTTAAGATCAAGGCGGGGGGAATCTATATGAGCTCCCAGTATATTCATACCTTCTTCAATGGGCTTTTTCCCTACGACAAACATGGCAATCTCCTTGCCCATGTTGTTGCAGATAACCCTGTCGCCGGCTTTAAGCTTCTTTTTCTTTTTTATGATATCTTCTATCTTTACAAAGCCTTCCTTAAGGGCACGAGCCTCAAAAGCGGCAGCGCATTCCCTTTCGGTCTTGTTGTCGCTTATAAACTGCCTGTACCCTTCGGCAAATTCAAATACCTCTTTTTTCTGCTTTGCGGTATAACTCTTCCATGCATTCTCGCGTTCCATTTTAATCCTCCTTCTTTGCGTTTAATTCAGCCCTGTTCACAAGCTCAACGGCTGCGTTGTATCCCATTTTCTTTTGTCTGTGATTTGCGGCGGCAGCTTCCAGTATTACCGCCAGATTCCTGCCCGGACGAACGGGAACGGACTGACAGACAACATCAAGTCCCAGGAAATTCGTATATTCGTCCTTTAGGCCAAGCCTGTCAAATTCCGTTTCCTTGTTCCATTCCTCAAGCTTTATTACCATGTCGATGCCGGTCTTTTCCATAATGGATTCCACGCCAAAAAGCGTCTTTACATCAATAATGCCGATGCCCCGCACCTCCATAAAATACTTGGTCAAAGGAGGCGAGCTGCCCACAAGACTCTTCTCCGTGATGCGGCGCACCTCCACCACATCGTCGGCAACCAGTCTGTGCCCACGGCGGATAAGCTCAAGAGCCGCCTCGCTCTTACCTATGCCGCTTTCGCCCATGATAAGAAGACCCTCACCGTATATATCGACCAGCACTCCGTGTACGGTGGTGCAGGGAGCAAAATATTCCCCCAGATCCGTAATCACACGGCCGATAAAGGGACTGGTAGCTTCTTCAGTTCCGTAAAGAGGAACGTTGTTTGCCTGAGCCATCTTTATGGTGGATTCATCCGGCTTGTGTCCCGCACAATAAATAAGGCAGGGAATATCGTAGCTGAACATTTTTTCAAATATCTCCCGCCGCCTGGGCTCGCCCATCTTCAATATATAATTGTACTCAACATTTCCTATGACAAGGATTCTCTGGTAGGTGAACCCCTCAAAATACCCCGTCAGCTGAAAGCTGGGGCGGGTCACTTCCCTAGAATTAACCATTATTTTTGAGGTGTCAACACCGGGAGTGAAATTTTCAAGCTCAAACGGAGCAAGCAGCGTATCCAAAAGGACGCCGTCTGTATGTCTTACGTGATCCATGAAATTATCCTTTCTGCCTGCGCATTAGAGACGCCGTATCAATCCTGCATCAATTTCCGCTGAACATAGCAGCAGACGCAATAATCAGTCGCTCCTTATAATAACACATCATTCATTGCCGTGCAAAAAACTATATACATTAAGTGCTGAGGGCTCCGTCATGCCGGGGACTGCCGCAATCTCCTGTACCGTGGCATTTTTCAAATCGTCGATAGTAGAAAAAGTCTTCATAAGAGCCTTCCTGCGCTTGGGTCCTATTCCCGGAATCATATCCAGGGAGGACTTTTGCATTCCTTTACTCCGGAGACTTCTGTGGTATGTAATGGCAAATCTGTGAGCCTCGTCCTGGATGCGGGTAATCAAATGAAATACCGCAGAATCTTTGGCGATTTCCACTTCTTCGTCATTTACATAAAGCCCTCTGGTGCGGTGATGGTCGTCTTTTACCATGCCGCATACGGGTATGGAAAGATTAAGCTCCGAAAGGACTTCCAGGGCAATATTTACCTGACCCTTGCCGCCGTCCATAAGGATAAGGTCGGGGAACCTTGAAAACGCCGTGCTTTGGGGACTGACGTCTTCCTTAGCATCCGCAATACCGTGGGAAAACCTGCGGGTCAAAACTTCCCTCATGGCGGCGTAATCATTGGGTCCATCCAGAGAACGTATGCGGAATTTCCTGTAATCATTCCTTCTCTGTCTGCCGTCCTCAAAAACCACCATGGAGCCCACCATATCGTATCCGCTGATATTTGATATGTCGTAGGCTTCCACCCGGTGAATCTTGCCGGCTCCGCTGATTTTGCCAAGCTCGTTTGATGCACCCAGAGTCCGAAGCCGCTCTCTTTTTAGCTTTTCCTTATCCTGCCCCAGCACAAGCTCGGAATTTTTCTTTGCCATATTAAGGAGCTTCTTTTTGTCGCCTCTTTGGGGGAGGGTTATCTGCACTTTGGTTCCCTTTATTTCCGATAGATAATCTGCTATAAGGTTCATTTCGGGAATCTCATTTTCCAGGCAGATCTCATCGGGAATATCTATGGCAGTTGCGTAATATTGCCGCACAAACCCGGATACCGCCTCGTTTTCGCAGGCTCCCTCGGGCATATCCATATAAAAATTATCCCTGCCCATAAGCTTTCCGTTTCGTACAAAAAAAACGGATATAACCGCAGCATCCGCCTCTTTTTCATCAAAAGCTACCGCCACCATATCCCTGTCGTCGGTCTTTAGGCTGTTTACCTTCTGGCGGCCAAGGAGCTTTTGGGCATTTTCCATATGATCCTTATATACGGCGGCTTCTTCAAAATCCATGCGGGCAGAAGCCTCCTTCATTTTTTCTTCCAGATTCTTTATAAATGAAAGATCCCTGCCGGAAAGAAAATCCGTCACCTTTTCCACGGACTTTCCATAGGACTCATTCGATGCCAGTCCCTCGCAGGGCGCAGGGCAATATCCCATATGGGCATTCAGGCAAGCCTTTGTTTTTTTGGATGAATCTTTGGTGATTTTTCGGGAGCAGGTCCGAAGACCGTATGTCTTTGAAAGCAGGTCAATAATATCCCTTACGGCGCCGGCATCGGTATAAGGACCAAAATACATGCATCCGTCCCGCTTCATTTTGCGGGTGAGAGCAAGTCTCGGATAATCATCCCGAACCGTCAGCTTGATATAAGGGTAAGTTTTATCGTCTTTTAAAAGGGTATTGTATTTAGGCCGGTGCTCTTTAATAAGATTATTTTCGAGAACAAGCGCTTCCATTTCGGAATCGGTCACGATGCATTCAATGTGAGCTACCCGGGGCACGAGATTTGCAATCATAGCCCTCGTGTCCGTCCCGTTAAAATACTGGCGGACACGGTTTTTCAGGCTGATTGCTTTGCCGATGTATATAATCGTCCCGTCCGGATCGTACATAATATACACGCCGGGCTCCTTCGGGAGATTTTTTAATTCATCCTCAAGAGATTTCGTCATTTGCGGAATCGTCGGCAGGAGCGGAGAGTACTTCCGGAGATTGTAGATCTTGCGAGGATTGCGCATCTTGAGGAGATTGCTCATCTTGCGGAGATTGCAGATCTTCCGGGGACTGCGCTTTAACCTCTGTGGCTTGTGCCGGGGTTTCCATAGTTTCCGCTGCGTTGTCGTCTTCCTCCGGCTCGGGGATGCCCTTCATCTCCCGGTACATCTTCATGAATTCCTTGCCGGTAATGGTCTCTTTCTCAAAGAGATAAGAGCCAATCTTCTCGACGATATCCTTGTTTTCGGAAAGCAGTGCCACAGCCTCGTCGTAACTGTCCTTAAGAAGCTTCTTTACGACTCCGTCTATCTGGGCTGCGGTATCATCTCCGCAGTTAAGAACAGCCCTTCCGTCCAGATATTTATTTTCTATGGATTCAAGGCTCATAAGCCCGAATTCTTCCGACATTCCGTATTGAGTAACCATAGCCCGGGCAAGCTTTGTCGCCTGCTCGATATCGTTGGATGCGCCGGTAGTTACCGAATCAAAGAATATGGATTCCGCTGCGCGGCCGCCCATGTATGTGACAAGCTTTGTACGAAGCTCATCTTCCGTCATAAGATATTTCTCTTCTTCGGGAGTCTGCATAACATATCCCAAAGCTCCCATGGTACGGGGCACAATGGTGATCTTCTGGATGGGCTCGGAATTCTTCTTAAGAGCCGTCACAAGAGCATGACCCACCTCATGATATGCTACTATCTTCTTTTCTTCACTGCTTAAAATCCTGTCCTTCTTTTCCTTGCCGGCTATAACCACCTCGACGGACTCAAAAAGATCCTTTTGCTGAACCACCTGACGGCCGTCCTTTACGGCATTTATGGCAGCTTCGTTAATGATATTTGCAAGGTCGGAACCTACGGCGCCACTCGTTGCAAGAGCTATCTCGTCAAGATCCACGCTTTCATCCATCTTTACATCCTTGGAATGGACTTTCAGCGTGTCCACACGGCCCTTAAGATCGGGCTTATCTACGATAATACGCCTGTCAAAGCGGCCGGGACGAAGGAGAGCCTTGTCCAGGACTTCAGGCCTGTTGGTAGCCGCAAGTATAAGAAGACCCTTGGATGTATCAAATCCATCCATCTCAGCAAGGAGCTGATTTAGGGTCTGCTCACGCTCATCGTTTCCACCGTAGCGGGTATCCCGGGACTTACCTATGGCGTCTATCTCGTCTATAAATATAATGCAGGGCGCATTTTTCTGGGCTTCCTTAAAGAGGTCTCGAACCCTGGATGCACCCACGCCCACAAACATTTCGACAAAGTCGGAGCCTGCCAGGGAAAAGAAAGGAACATGGGCTTCGCCTGCTACCGCCTTTGCAAGCAGCGTCTTACCCGTACCCGGAGGTCCTACAAGGAGGGCACCCTTGGGAAGCTTGGCTCCTATGGATTTATATTTTCCCGGATTGTGCAGGAAATCCACCACTTCCTGGAGAGACTCCTTCGCCTCGTCCTGGCCGGCCACGTCCTTAAACGTAACGCCGGTTTCCTTTTCCACATAAACCTTTGCGTTGCTTCTGCCGACCCCCATGATGCCGCCGGCGCCTCCGGAGCGCTTCATCATGAAATAGAAGAATCCCCACAAAAGCGCAAGAGGAAGCACTATGCTTAAGATATTGTACATAATGGCGGCAGTGCTGGAAGGAATCGTGCCACTTATATCTACATTATATTTCTCCAGAGTCTCAACGAGAGTATCGTCCTCAACCAGCGCAGTATAATAGGACGCAACAGCCTCGCCTTCCTCGGCAACGGCAGTAATATCGATGCGGTAAGTGCCTATCTTTACGCTTTCGACCTCGCCCTTTTCTACCATGTCGAGGAATTCCGTATAGGATATCTCGCGGGATGAGGAAAGCTCGGTCTTGCTGGTAAACATACTCATAAAGAACATAAATACAAGGGACATGATGAGCATCGTCATAAACATCTGTCCGTTGTTTGAATTCTTTTTATTATTATTTCCGCCGTTATTTCTGCCGTTATTTCCGTTATTGTTGCCGGATCCGTTGCCCCGGAGCTCCGGCATATTGTTGTAATTGTTTCCTTCAGCCATATAAGCCTCCAATATGTTCAAACTTCTTTATTATTTGCATTCGGCATAATTAAGCGCCGCCTGCACAAAACCCCTAAAGAGCGGATGGGGGCGGTTCGGTCTTGATTTAAGCTCGGGATGCGCCTGGGTAGCAATAAACCAGGGATGATCCGGTATTTCTATCATTTCTACTATCCTGCCGTCGGGAGAAAGTCCCGAAAGCATAAGTCCTTTTTCCGTAAGATCCGTGCGAAAATCATTGTTTACTTCATAGCGATGTCTGTGGCGCTCGCTAATCTGAGTCGTTCCGTAAAGCTCTGCGGATTTTGATTTTTCATCCAGGACGCATGGATATGAGCCCAGACGCAGCGTACCGCCGATATCCGTAACTCCCTGCTGGTCAGGCATAAGCGCTATTACAGGATGGGTCGTGTCAGGGTTAAGCTCTACGCTGTTTGCATCCTCATAACCCAGCACATCCCGGGCAAATTCTACTATGGCAAGCTGAAGCCCAAGGCACAGCCCCAGATACGGAATACGGTTTTCCCGGGCATATTTTATAGCCGTCAGCTTTCCTTCTATTCCTCTGTTTCCGAAACCTCCGGGAACCAAAATGCCGCTTACATCGTTAAAGAGCGAAGGAGCGGTCTCCTCCGTTACGGTTTCCGAATCTATCCATTTTATGTGAACCTTCGTATGAGCCGGAATACCACCATGCTTTAATGCTTCAACCACGCTTATATACGCATCGTGAAGGGAAATATATTTACCCACAAGCGCAACAGTAACGTCCTTTTCCGCAGTCTTAAGATCCTTTACCATCTGTGTCCATTCCACAAGATCCGGCTCCGGACATGGCAAATTCAGGCATTCGCACACAGCCT
Source organism: uncultured Lachnospiraceae bacterium (assembly GCA_905236845.1). Taxonomy (GTDB): domain Bacteria; phylum Bacillota; class Clostridia; order Lachnospirales; family Lachnospiraceae; genus RUG14243. The sequence continues at coordinate 17,095 of CAJOQM010000096.1, forward strand.
GTGCAAGGTTTTCCTTCTCCATGGCAAGAGGCGCTTCATATATGGAATCCACATCCAGATTCTGGAGCACATGAGAAGCCGGAACATTACAGAAAAGGGCTATTTTGTCCTTCGTTGCCTTGTCGAGCTCCTGCTCCGAGCGGCAGACAATAATATCCGGCATGATACCCATCCCCTGCAGCCCCTTTACGGACTGCTGTGTCGGCTTCGTCTTGATTTCGCCGGACGCCCGAAGATAGGGAATGAGCGTCACATGTATCATAATGGCGTTATCGTGTCCCACATCATGCTGGAACTGCCTGATTGCCTCGATAAAGGGCTGGCTCTCGATATCGCCGACGGTACCGCCGACTTCTATAATAGCGATACTGGTTTCATCGCTTGTGTAATCTCTGTAAAATCTACTTTTAATTTCGTTGGTAATATGTGGAATAACCTGAACCGTACCTCCACCAAAGTCACCCCGGCGTTCTTTTTGCAAAACGGTCCAATAGACCTTGCCGGTAGTCACGTTTGCGTTAATGCCCAGGTTTTCATCGATAAATCTCTCATAATGCCCCAGGTCAAGATCGGTCTCCGTGCCGTCTTCCGTAACAAAGACCTCCCCGTGCTGAACAGGATTCATGGTTCCGGGGTCAATGTTTATATACGGGTCAAATTTTTGCATAGTGACCTTGTAGCCCCGGGCTTTAAGGAGCCTGCCCAAAGATGCCGCCGTGATTCCTTTTCCAAGACCCGACACAACGCCGCCCGTTACAAATACATATTTTACTGCCATATAAGACCTCCGGAATTTCTGATTTAAAAAAATAACCTCACTATTATACATACTTTTCCCCGAATATGCTATATATTTTTACAGAATTCACCGATTTTTCATTACAGAGAATCACTTTGGATAAACGCATCGTTTTACCGGGGCGTTTATCACAGTCTCTTACTTGACATTGAGGGGAAATGTGGTTAGTATTTAATGCGTTGAGTAAAAATCCTAATGAATCGGAGGCAAAAAAATGGCTGTCGAAAAGAAAAACATCGATTGGGCGAATCTGGGATTTGCCTATCAGAAAACGGATAAACGTTATGTATCCAATTACACAAACGGCGCATGGGACGAAGGCGCCCTTACGGATGACGAAAACATCACCATGAACGAATGCGCCGGCGTTTTGCAGTATGCGCAAACCGTATTTGAAGGTCTGAAGGCATACACCGCAAAGGACGGCAGAACCGTTATGTTCCGCCCCGATCTTAATGCATCCAGACTTCAGGATTCTGCAAAGCGGCTGGAAATGCCCGTATTCCCTGAAGACAGATTCGTAGAAGCGGTAAATCAGGTCGTTAAGGCAAATGAAGCCTATGTACCGCCCTACGGATCCGGCGCTACACTTTATATCAGACCTTATATGTTCGGCATAAACCCCGTAATCGGTGTAAAGCCCGCTGACGACTATCAGTTCCGCATATTCACTACGCCCGTAGGTCCTTACTTTAAGGGCGGCGCAAAGCCCATCACCATCAAGGTAAGCGATTTCGACCGCGCAGCTCCCCATGGAACCGGCGATATTAAAGCAGGATTAAATTACGCCATGAGTCTTCATGCAATAGTGACTGCACATAACGAAGGTTTCGATGAAAATATGTATCTTGATGCGGGAACCCGCACATATGTAGAAGAAACCGGCGGTGCGAACTTCCTCTTCGTAGACAAGGACGGAAAGATCGTCATCCCCAAATCAGACAGCATCCTGCCTTCCATAACCAGGCGTTCACTTACGGTGGTTGCACAGGATCTCGGCATGGAAGTCGAAGAGCGCAAAGTTAATTTCGCAGAGGTTCCCCACTTCGTAGAGTGCGGACTTTGCGGAACGGCAGCTGTTATCTCACCTGTCGGCACCGTAAACGACCACGGAAAAGAGATTATCTTCAAGAACGGACATGACGAAATGGGTCCCGTTATAAAGAAGCTCTATGATACTCTGACCGGCATACAGATGGGCGAGCTCCCCGATAAGCATGGCTGGCTGTACGAAGTACACTAATCTGATTTATTTGTAGCAGACGCAAAAACAGCTGCGTTTGCTATCCGGATTTTAACGGTCGGGTCCCGATAAACGAAAGGACCCGGCTGTTTGTATTTTAAGATATACTTTCAGGATATGGCAATAGAAGGAAAAACCCGAAAAAAAATAATACGGCAGCTGGTTATATTCTTTATCGCCCTGGCTGCGGCCATCGTAGTTACAGCCATAAGCGCAGACCGCACGAAAATCGACTATTCAAAGCATCTTGACGATGTAGCGGTAACAGTAGACGGTGTGGAAGTCACCCTCCGCCAAATGGGCTATTATGTCATGAAAAGCGAAGAAAACGTGGATGAACTGGCCTTAATCTACGATCCTACGGATACATCTTCTTTTTGGCGGGTGCATACGAACGGCGGCTATGTAGTTACCGAAGCGAAGGACGCAGCAATGGACACCTGCGTCCGGGACATGGTTTACTGCATGGAAGCAGATGCGGTTGGATATTCCCTTTCTGATGAGGAGCTCTCCCAGCTTTCTGCCGACGCCAAGGACACCTGGGAATGCCTTTCATATAAGCAGCGGATGGTCCTTAAATACACCGAAGATGAGCTTTATGACATTCTGTATTATGTAGAACTTGCTAGCTCATATGCCAATTATCTTCTGGAAACCGAGGATTTTTCCGATGTTAGCCAGACTCCATCCATATCTTTGGATCTGGACGGAGAATATTACGAAGCCCTGTTGGAAAAACACAAAGTCAGTATAAATAAGAGCGTCTGGAGCAAGATTCATCTGGGCAGCATAACAATCACGAAAGTAAACATATCGGAAAGTGAATAGACTCCTCAAAAGTTAAGGCTTATTTCGTTTTGTTAAATATAGATATAAGCGCCTCACAGTTGCTTTTCCAGGTGTAATTCATAGCCTTTTCCATGCCTTTACGGGCTATTTCGGCCATTTCCCCCCTGTCGTCAAAAGCCTCCCTTATTATCCCGGGTATATCATCAAGTTTTTTCAAAGAATATTCAATGTATTCCGCACCCTTATCAAGCCTTCCGCTAAACCAAGCAGATTCATCTGTTACGCTTACGGCACCATTGAGCATTGCAGAAAAAATCCGGTCATGACATCCGTTCTTAAACCAGGGCATAACATTTAAGACAGCTCTTGAATCTGCCATTATATCAAATGTTTTATCAAAATCAACCGGATCTCTTACGGTGACATTGGCGTACTTCGTAAGACTCTTCATCTTTTCCCAGCCGTGACCTATAACGGTAAAAGGCACTCCGGACTGCGCAGCCTTTTCAACCACAAGCTTTCTGTACACCGCAGTTACATAGGTGCTTACCAGAAAATACGCATGCATCCTGCCTGCAAAAAAGCTCCCCGCATCCTTTACGGGATCCTTGCCAAAGCCTTTTATAATATTTTCAAAAGCCCCCTCCATGGTAAGGTCGGGATCCTCTATCATAATTTCCGTCAAGGACTTCATTTCCGCTGTAAGCTCTCTTCCGAAATCCTCTATAAGACTCATTATTATATCAGGATCCGTGTATGTCCCGGTAAAGGTAAGATCATATTTTCTTTTACTAAATGGAATGTCCCGGGGAGATTTTGTCCCGGGCAAAGGAAGTACATGAACTGATTTTATATGGGGGTACCATTTCGTTACATATGCCGCATGATCATAGTCCAGACATATGATATGCATGTTTTTTAATTCTGCATTTAACTCGTCGTGGTGATACATGGGGTGATCGAGGATATAATTATAGAAAGGACCTTCTATTGTATCAAGATAATATTCATCCTCTGTGGTATCAGCCCGGGGAAGAGAGGAATTAAAATCCAATATGGCATCAAACCTCTGCCCCGTATATTCGTCCAGCTCCTGCAGATCTCTTGAATCGCCGTCAAACACCTCTACTTCCCAGCCGGCGTTGCGGAAGGACTCCGCCGTCTTGTCAATAAAGAAAAACGGCGAATTGTAGCAAAAGGTGTGAACCTTGAACATCAGCAGACGCTTTGGAGCGGAAACATCGTCAGACATAAGTATCACCTGCAGGATGTGCTGATTGATTCAATAGCAACCGAGCCGCCGCGGACTACTTCTATCCGGGCAAACACATCGTTACACAGTGCTATAAGCTCGTTATTCCTGTGCTCTGTCAACATAGAAGCTATAATACAGGAGTCTGCGCCGATATCAATAACTTCGGCGCTAAAGACCTGGGCAATCCGAAAAGCTTCCTGTTTCTGCGCTTCGCTCATTTGTTTAATCTTGATATAAAGAATCTCTTTCATGTGGATATTTACATCGGTAAGATCTATTACCTTAATGACTTCCACCATGCGGTTAAGCTGCTTTTTTATCTGTTCAAATGTGACATCATCGCTTTCCACGCTTATAGTCATGCGGGATACGGTCTCATCCTCCGTCGTACCCACCGTAAGGCTTAAAAGGTTATAGGATTTTCCGGAGAAAAGACCGGAAATCTTTGCCAGTACACCTACCTCGTTTTCCACATATAATGCTATCCAACGCTTTTCCATTATCTTAATCTCCTGAAAATCACAATATCATATCCGACGTGGAGTTTCCGCCCTTTACCATAGGCAGTACCACCTCATCTTTGTCTATCATAAACTCAACCAATGTACAGCTGTCTGTATTTTCCGCAGCTTCCTTAAGCGCAGGGATAATCTCTTCCCTCTGCGTAACCCGAATACCCTTTGCTCCGTACGCCTCCGCAAGCTTCATAAAATCAGGCACATAAGCATCATCAGCCTTCTTTAGATCCGTTGCTACATACCTTTTTCCATAGAAGAGATTTTGCATCTGGCGCACCATGCCCAGAACCTCATTATTTAATAAGCATATAACAACCGGGGTATCCTCAGTATTTGCGGTCGCCATCTCCTGGAGATTCATCTGGAAAGAACCGTCCCCGGTAACGCATATTACGGGAGTATCAGGAAGACCTACCTTTGCGCCTATAGCCGCAGGAAAACCGAATCCCATGGTTCCGAGGCCGCCGGAGGTTATCATATGGCGCTTTTTGTCAAGCTCAATGAACTGCGCAGCCCACATCTGGTGCTGACCCACGTCGGTCGTAATAAAGCTTTCGTGGAAGACTTCGTTTATACCCCGCATTATGGCCTGGGGCGTAAGCCCTACATCATTGGGCATTTCCAATGGATATTCCGAATCCCAGGCTTTTATCTCTTTAATCCAGTCCTCGGTATTTATCTTGGCCGCCCATTCATTAAGCTTTTCAAGAGCTACCTTTGCATCCGAGACCACAGGGACATTGACGACTACATTTCTCGAAATCGACGCCGAATCGATGTCTATATGAACTATCTGCGCATTCGGCGCAAAATCGTTAAGGTCGCCGGTAATCCTGTCATTAAATCTTGTACCGATGGAAAAAAGCACATCGCATTCCTTTATGGCAAGATTGCAGGCGTATGCACCGTGCATGCCTGCATTGCCGAAATAAAGGGGATGGCTTGTGGGAATAGCTCCCCTTCCCATAACAGTAGTCACAACGGGCACTCCCGTCTTTTCCGCAAAAGCCGTAAGCTCCTCATCCGCCCTGGCATTATTCACGCCGCCTCCCGCAAGGATAATAGGGCGTTCGGCATTTTTCAGGGTCTTCCAGGCCTTCTTAAGCTGCCCCACATGTACCCCCTCGTTGGGCTTGTAACCACGGATATTTACCTCCGAAGGATATTCGGAATCCCCGGAAGATACCTGGATATCCTTGGGCAGGTCGATGATGACAGGTCCGGGCTTTCCCGTCTTTGCCACATAGAAAGCCTCTTTGATGATATGCCCCATATCTTCGCGCCTGCGGACTGTAATGCCCCACTTGGTTATATTACGGCTGATACCTATGGTATCCACCTCCTGAAAGGCGTCGTTTCCGATAAGAGGAAGAGACACCTGTCCGGTAAAGCAGACTATGGGAATGCTGTCAAGGAAAGCATCCGTAATAGCCGTCACCGTATTCGTAGCTCCGGGACCGCTGGTAACCAGGCACACGCCCACCTTTCCCGTAGCTCTGGCGTAGCCCTCTGCCTCATGCACCAGCGCCTGCTCATGCCGGGGCAGCACTATGCGGATAGAGCCGTCCTTTTCGATCTCGTCCAAAAGATCCGTAATGACGCCTCCGGGATAGGCAAATATTGTATCTACCCCTTCGTTTTTTAATGCTTTTACAAATAGATTTTTCCCTGCTATATCCATTATAAAACTCTCCTAATTCTTCCTATTATATGTAAGGAATCTGTACGTAAGGCTAAAATACGTCTGTTCTTCGCTCTCTTCCGTTATTTCCCACTCCCGATCTTCATCCAGATTAGGAAAATATGTATCCGCATCATATTTAAAGTCTATCTTTGTAATATATGCGGTATCACAAAGAGGAAGAAGCTCCTTATATATAGAAGCCCCGCCGATAACGAAGACTTCCATGTCCTTGGTCTCATCCTGCGATGCGAGCCTTGTTAATTCTTCTTTTAATTTAACAACATCGCCCACCACTGTTGCGCCGTGGGCATCGTAATCTGCATTTGATGTCATCACGATATTGACTCGGTTAGGCAGAGGCAGACCGTTCGGAAAGCTCTCCAAGGTCTTTCTCCCCATGACCACTATATTTCCCGTAGTCTTTGCTACAAAGAATTTCATATCATTGGGAATGCTCACGAGTAGCTTCCCCTTAAGGCCTATGGCCCAGTTTTCATCTACAGCGACAATCAGCTTCATACAGCCACCGGTATCCCTTCTTTTGTCTCCATATTACTCAACCCGTCTATTCTACCAAAAATTTCCCTCGGCGTAAAGCCTTCTTGACAGTCGCCGTCCAAATCGTTAATATATGAAGCAGGGAGGGAGTCTTTCTATGAGTCAAATAAGGCAAATGACCAAGGACGAATGGGAACGTTCTGTCCGCGTTATTACAATCGCCATCATACTTATTCTCATTATTGTCGGGATTATGATGAGCACCTTTGGCATCAATACGGCACAAATCACAGATATCAGTAATTATGTAGAAAGCTATGTCATAAAAAATGACGGCACCACTCTCGAAGGAAACGGCGTTTCCTTCCCCACCGTCCGAAAAGGCGAAAAAGCCATTGTCACCGTCAGCAATCTCCCCACACAGGATGATACCCTTATGGCATTATGCTTTCATGAATGGACAATGAGCGTCCGGGTATATTACCATAATGAGGAAATATATTCAACAGGAACCACAAATTCACTGGCAGACACCCTTATAGGTCATCGATATGTGGTGGTCTACATTCCCGAAGACTACGACGGAAGCGAGATTACCATAGAACTCACAAACACCCAAAGCACGGGACAATCTTATATCGACCTTTGGGAGTGTCCGCTGGAATGCGCATATAAGAGCATGCTTTCTGGTCACGAAATATCATATATGGGTTTAATTTCTATTATTTTCATCAGTTTTATAAGTATAATTATAATTCTCTCCATGGGAATAATCACAAAAAGAATTAATCCCCTCCTATACCTTATGTTTTTCCAGGGTTTTACGGCATGCTGGAATTTCGGCTCATGCGGATTTTATTATATAACAACAGACTCCGTAGCCTTCAGCTCTCTGACAGAGTATGCAGCAATCTTCCTGGCTCCCATACCTCTTACGATTTATATGCGCACAAAACTCAAGGGCAAATACGTAAAGCGATTCATTTCATTTTGCACTGCGTGGTTTATTGTCCTTGGATTTATCACCTTTGTCACGGCATCCTCGCCCGTATCGCCAGACTGCGGCTATCTTTTGATGATACTCCATGTCTCTATTATGTTTAAGCTGCTGTTTTATGTAATATCCCTGATATTCGAGGTCTTCCATTCAAAGCGTCACGATATGCAGATAGCGGACTGGGGCTTTATAACATGCATGATTATAGCATTTCTGGAGTTTTTCAGAAGGGATTTCGTCAACTATATTTCGGCAGACATAGCATTCTTGCGAGATTCCATTTCCGTATACGCAGTCGCTATCCTTACCGTATCGACCACAGCCACCATAGCCTCTGTCTATGCTATGGAGTTTACGAAACAGATGCAAAGAGCCCAGCTGGAAAATATGGCATTTAACGACCAGCTGACGGGGATTTTAAATCGCGCCGGCTGCAGCCGGGAACTGGAACGCCTGGCGAATGAACACGTAAAAAACTATACTATGATATTTATGGATCTTAATTACCTAAAGAAAGCAAATGACGAACACGGTCACGAAACAGGCGATGCCCTTTTAAAGGATGCAGCATCTGTGATAAGCAAAACGTTTGCAAAGACAGGCTTTTGCGGCAGATGGGGCGGCGACGAATTCATAGCCTGCATCCCGGGCGCCCCGAAAAAGGCAGACAAAAAGCTGGCCGAGCTTATCGAATCCATCAAAGAATATAATGAAAATCACGATTCTCCCGTGGAGCTTTCCATAGCGGCAGGGCGCATATACAGCAGTGCCGAAGCGCCCCTTTCTCCCGAAGACGCCGTGAAAAAGGCAGATGAGCAGATGTATCTTAAAAAACAGCAGATGAAGTCCTCTATGGACTGACATCCCGCCTCATCACACAGCTACGGGGATTCCCACTATCTGCTCTCCGTGCCTGTAGTCATCAAGCCTCACATCATCCTTTGTAAAAGCGTAGAAATCCGTAACATCCGGATTCAGCCAGAATTTCGGCGCCGGATATCTCTCTCTCCCGATAAGCTCCTTTATCATGGGCACGTGCCTGTCATATATATGAGCATCCGCAATCATATGAACCAGTTCTCCGGGCCGCATACCGCACACCTGCGCCAGCATATGCACCAGCACGGCATACTGACACACATTCCAGGCATTTGCCGCAAGAATATCGTTTGAGCGCTGGTTCAGCACCGCATTCAATATCAGCCTTTTATCCGGATCGTCCGCCTTGGGCGCCGTCACATTAAACGTCATGGAATATGCGCAGGGATACAGCGCCATCTCGTGAAGATCCTGATGCACATAGATATTCGTTATAATTCGGCGGCTGAAAGGGTTGTTCTTCAGGTCGTAAATCACCCTGTCCACCTGATCCATTTCCCCCTCGGGATAAATATGCTTTACCCCCATCTGATAGCCGTATGCCTTGCCGATAGAGCCGGTCTCGTCCGCCCACTCATCCCAGACATGGGAGCTCATATCGTTAATATTATTGGATTTTTTCTGCCATATCCAGAGCATCTCGTCGGTGCAGCTCTTTATGGGAACCTTCCGCAGCGTAATCGCCGGGAATTCCTCCGCCAGATTATACCTGTTTACCACACCGAATTTCTTTATAGTATACGCCTTGGTGCCGTCCTCCCAGACGGGGCGCACCTTTTCACCCTTTGTATCCGTACCGTTCTCAAGAATATCGGTACACATATCCACAAACAAATCATCCGCACGACTCATGGGAGCCCTCCTTATTGAATAATGTCGGAGCAAAAGCTCCTTTTGCACCCAACTAAAATCACACCCGGATATTTTAACACTTTTGAACGAATTTAACAATTTAATTTATTTCCCTTGAAATACAGCGGATAATATAGTATAATTCTTTACTTGGCGGGGCATTTCGAGGCCGCCGCCCGAATACAATCCGGGATACAATTTATGCAATGAGGAAAATATAATGAGTCAGGAAAAAGTAGATCAGAGAAAATACGAAAAAGCAAACCGCAAGCAGTTAGAGACAAAAAAGAAGCTGAAATTCCGTATAGCGCAGCTTGCTACTATGGTAGTATGCGCCGCTATCATAGTATTTATCGGCTATTCCATATACAATACGGCGCAGAATATGTCTTCTGATGTAGAGACTACTACCGTAAATATCGACGCCATCTCACTTTTTGAGGATGCCATAAACGACTGATTTGCTTGACTGATTCGGAGGAAACAGTGGCCGGTTCCGAAAACAAAAACAATAATTTTGATTTCAAAAACACCGTTACTTTTATTCTGGCAGGACTTGTCATTTCCCTTCTCCTAATCGGGATTTTCTCATATTTTATCACAACCATAACTGCGCAGATGACCTATGACGCCACTCTCGAGGTCAAAAAATCCATGCTCGAGGAAAATGTGGAAAACATGGTATCTTATCTTGATGTATGCGCAGACGACTATCTGGCAGAAAACCCGGATGCGTCCGATGATGACCTCGAAGAAGCCATGACCGATCTTGCCCGCAAAAAAATATACTCCGAATCCCATGTAGACGGCACTTATATGTGGGTTCAAAAAGTCTTAAACTACGATGGCGGAGATGACTACGCCATCCGTCTTATACACCCCAACTTAAGCGATACTGAGGGCGATTATCTCTCCACAAACGAAATAAACTCTTCCGGAATATATGCATACAAAGAAGAATTAGACGGAGTAAAGGAAAACGGCTCGGTCTTCCTTACCTATGATTTCAAAAAGCTAAATTCCGATGAAGTCACCCGGAAAGTCACGTATTCCCGGCTGTATGAGCGTTTCGACTGGATAGTCTGCATGGGAGTAAATCTGGACGACCTTGCACATTACCAGTCCCAGGCAAACGATAATATCCGGGTTTACCGGGTAACCATGCTGATCTCCATAGCTGTTTTGTGGCTGGCTATGCTCTATATGATGTTCTATTTGTATCGAAAAAGGCGTTTTCAAGCATACGAAAAGATTACGACCGAGCTGGGCGACAAGCTGCGAACGGATGCTGTAACAGGGGCAAATTCCCGTATCCACGGCGAGCAGCTCCTGGAAAAAGAGCTGGATGCATTCAAGAAGGGCGCATCCGACACCGTCATATTGATGATGGATGTGGATTTCTTCAAGAAATTTAACGACAGCTACGGTCACGACATCGGAGACAAAGTCCTTCGATCTTTTACCGACAGCGTAAAATCCGCAATATCCCCGCAGGATTCCATAGTCCGCTGGGGAGGCGATGAATTCCTCGTTATCCTCCACGATATATCCGACGAAAAGCTTCCCGAGACCGGAGACAGGATACTAAACGCCGTGCGCTCCATAGAAATAGAAGGACTCGATCCTTCGGAGCAGATCACCTCATCTATGGGCTTTACACGCTTCAGCGAGAACGACACCGACTACAACAGCACCCTCTTGCGTGCGGACGCAGCCCTCTACAACGCCAAAGAAGCAGGGCGCAACAACTGGAAGGCGCTGTAAAAATCCCCCGGCAGACTGTCCGAAATTCCTTTCAATACAAACATCTGCTCTTTTGAGTTGATAAGCAGGTTGGCACTGCCATCATAGCAGGCAATGTCGAAGCAGTATTCTTCCTGCTCTATATTAAGATTCTTATGCACGCCAAAATCAATCTTACTTTCTATTGAATCTCCTGTATTAAACTACTTCCTCTCATACCCCGTGATCATGGTAAGTAAAAAGCATATTACAGTTGCCCATGCAAAAAATTTGTGACATTTCATAAAAGTGTTTCTCCTTTTTGAAGCTGTGCCGGTCGTCCCGGCATTATTAATGTATCTTACGGAAAGCTCCTGTCCGGAATGGACATAGTCGAGCTTGTCGTGCATTATGTTTTTCATGACCCGGTACGCCGGGATCCCCGTGCAATGGCAGCTGTAAAACATCGTGGGATATTTCTTAAGGGCATGCGCTGTATCAATAATCTCGCCCAGCTCATCATCCGTATAATCCGATTTCTTCATCAGGTGAAAGCCGCTTATCACAGCGTCCGGATAACCGCCGTATTTGGCATGATATTCCTCGATAATATTAACCATTCCATTATGGGCGCAGCCCGAGATCAGCACCTTGCGCCCGTTATCTTCTATCACCAGATATTGCTCATGTCGAAATTCATCCGGGATATAATCTTCTCCGGTCTTCTCCTTAAGGCGGGCGTTTGTAAAAGGTACATCCCCGGCTCTCTTCGATATGGTAAAAAGAGAAAGCTCATCGTCTATCCGGCAATCCCCGTCAATAAACTTTACCTGCGGCAAACCGGCGATATCCTTATCTATGCCGATATAGTGATATCTCCCGCAGTCGGTATCATCGCCGGGCTTTCCTGAACCTGCGGCACCGTCTCCACCTTCGGGGGCTTGTGCGCCCGCTCCGTCATCCGCATAATACTCTCCCGTCGCAAGGCGCTGCATATATATCACAGCCTTGACATTTATCCCGGAAAACGGCATTATCCCGCCGGAGTGATCATAATGCCCGTGGCTTAATATAACTGTATCCACTGCACTTAAGTCTATTCCGAGCTTCTTCGCATTATCAAGCGTCTCCCCGGAAGGACCCAGATCGACAAGGAGCTTATGCCGGGCGGTTTCTATATAGAAGGAGAGGCCGTGCGCATAAGCACAGCCTTTTACCCCTTCAGTATTTTCTATCAGATTTACAATCCTCATATCATGCCTTTC
>CAJOQM010000097.1 GCA_905236845.1 uncultured Lachnospiraceae bacterium
GGCTGTCGTGCAGACTGGGAGAAACGTCATATACGCACGACAAAAGTATGATTTGCAGGAAGGGAGAAAATATGGAAGATTACAGCAGGATTTTGGATGAGCAGATTTATGAGCTTGCCATGCTCATAGAAAAAGTTGAAAAGCGCCTTGATGCGAGCAAAAAGGTGGAAATGCAGCAGGTAAGAGCCATGAGGCATAGAAACGGATTTCAATATCATCTTGTGAATTCTGATGGAGAAAGAAAATATGTCAGAAAAAAAGATGTAGACAGTGTCAGGGATGTGTTGCAGCGGGAATATGATTTAAAAGTTTATGATGAACTTTTGAAATTAAGAAGACAAGCCTGCAGGTTTGCCGGTGAATATGATTTTACAAGGATAAGCGGTCTTTATGAAGAAATGAGCCCCGGTCGCAAAGCGTTGGTGACTCCGATTATCATGACTGATGCGGAATATCTCGGCAGATGGATGAAGAAGTATAAGAGCAACATGAATACATTACCAAAAAAGCAGGAGTATCAGACTGAAAAGGGGGATTTGGTTCGGTCGAAGTCCGAGAAGATACTGGCTGACATTTTTTACAAGTGCGGTGTTCCTTATAGTTATGAGCCGGAGATAACGTTTCCGGACGGAACAAGTGTGTGTCCCGATTTTGTGCTTCTTAACCAAAGAAGGCGAAAAACATATTTATGGGAACACTTCGGGATGCTGGGTGATAGCGGGTATGCAGAGAAAAGCTGGAGTAAACTCATGTTTTACGAAAGGATGGGCTTTTGTCCGGGGGAAAATTTTCTCTATACGATGGAGTCGGATAAGAATCCTTTGAGCGTGAAAAAGGTTAAAGATATGGTGGAGAGGTATCTGGTGTAAGATAGGCGTGAACAGAGTTTAATAGACGGTAGAGCCTTGCTTTTGAAAGTGACAGGACTTATAATGGGGGTGAAAATTTGAAAGCTAATAAAGATGAAAGAGTCGGGAATTTCACCGACAGGGAATCAGGCACATATGCGGGGCTTATGCTTTCGCTGCATGATTATCGTGACAGGCTGGAAGTGCACACTGGTTTTAAGCTGAATCGCAAGCCCCGGGAGCTGGATTGCCTGATGATAGATCGGCTCGACGACGGCGAAGAGATGGATAATGATATCGCCAGATTCTTTCGCAAGCATAATATCATCGAGCTGAAGAATCCGGCAGAGACGCTTAATATCGGTGTCGTGTGGAAGGCTGTAAGCTATGCGGCGCAGTATATCAGCCAGAATCTGAAAAGCAATGAGAGCGCAGATGATGTGACGGTGTCTATAATAAGAGCATCTAAGCCGCGTAAGTCATTTCGACAGATGTCAGACAGAGGTTATAGGATATCAAATGACTATCCCGGGATATACTATATTTACGACGTGGCGGATGTGCGGATGCAGATAGTGGTGACGTCAGAGCTTAAGGGTGATGAGTTTGCAGCACTGAAGATTCAGAAGAACAGAATTGACGAAGATGATTTGAGGATATTTGCAAATCAGACTAAGGAAATATATTTAAGTGAAATTGATTTCGTCGAAATGGTGTTGAGATATGGCATATACGATTTTGCTGGATTAAGAGAGATGGACAAGGAGGCAGGAGAGATGGATAGAAAAAATCAGTGGAGAGAGTATCTTAAGGAATTTTTTGATGAGGCAGAGGAGAAAGGGCGCGAAGAAGGCCGCAAAGAAGGCCGCAAAGAACTTCAAGCTCAAAACAATATGCTGAAAAAGGAAATCGAGCAGCTGAAAAAGGAGCTGAAGAAGGCAAAGACAGCCATGCTGTAGGGCGATTTGGCTTGTGGCTGTGGATTGTGGCGCAGTGGAAGTCGATAGCGAGATTTGAAATAATTTTCGGTTGCGGAGCATGGGGGATTATGATAGAATCCAATCTGCACAGAAAATGTGAATTTTTAAGAAAGGGTATTTCGTTATAGGCAGGCAGGTTTAGTATGCGCTGACGGCATCGACAATTTTATAAATAACGGTAATAAACACCATCTGTAAGGTTTATAAAGCCTTACAGGTGGTGTTTTTGCGTAATAAAGCATAAGGAGGAACTTTAAGTATGAGAAAACCTCGTCTAATATCGGCGGCTGTCGTGCGGAATAGAGAAAATATAGGGTCCACATTATTCCGGATTGACCCGAATTAGCATTTATATCAAAAAACAAAAGCGGCAGAACCATACTGAATACTTATCTTATTCTATATGCGGTGTTAAGATTTGTTTTGGAATTCCTACGAGGAGATAAAGAACGGGGATACTTTTTAATCTTCTCGACATCCCAGTGGATAAGCTTGCTGATTATAGGGGTTGAAGCGGTATTAGTATCAAGAAAAACGCTGATTAAGGAGTTTCATTAAGTGATCTGAATCGACAGAATAGACTCCAAAAAGAACCAAATAGACAAAAAATAAGGAAGGTTAAATTGCCATATCGTATAAAATTGAGTCGGTAAAGCACAGTACTGCGGAAAAAGACTTTACCGGGAGGGATTAAGCATGAAGATGAGAAAATTATTATCGGTTATAATGGCATGTGCATTGGTAGTAATGCTGTTTTCGGCAAATGAACTAAAAACCGGGGCATCATCAACTGTATGCGGAAATGACCATGCCGACGTATATCAGAATCACATAATCTCCCAAACCGGAACAAAGCATACATACTGTATATATTGCCCTACATGCAACATTATTTTTGACGGATCTGTCAGTGGTACTTATGATACGACTGTTACGGAATACCATTCTGATTATAATAGCCAGACCATTACAGCTACAAACAGCTCTTATCATACCTATTCGGGTACCTGCGATATCTGCGGGACATACAGTATTAGCGAGGATCATACATTTAATGACAGCGGTACCGGCGGCACGGATGACAGCGGCACCGGCGGCTCCACCGATGATAACAATTCCTCAACCGGGGGCTCCACAGGCGATGACGGCTCCTCCGCAGGCGGATCATCCGGCGATGATAATTCATCCTCCGCCGCCAAATCAGCCATGACTCTAAACGCCTCGTCCCTAACCGTTCAAAAGGGCAAGGTAACTACGAAAAAGCTAAAGCTCTCAAAAACGAAGCTAAACATCAAAAAGGGCAAGTCCGCAACGGTAACCGTTACTGCGACTCCGAATAAGCTCTCTACCGGGGAGAAGATAACGGTAAAGAGCAACAAAAAA
>CAJOQM010000098.1 GCA_905236845.1 uncultured Lachnospiraceae bacterium
ATTTGCCGGGGTCGATTTTATGTCAACCAGTTTGCGCATCAACCGGATGTTCTTTCTATATCAACTATCCCCGGTATCTGCCTTAATTTGTTTATTATATCGTTTAATTCGCCCTTATTCAGGATGGTAAAAGCCATGTTTATGGTGGCGACGCCCTGCCTGCTTACCTTGGAAGAGATGCTCACGATATCTATATCTTTTTCGTTAAAATAACGGCTTATATCCGCAAGGAGTCCCGTCCTGTTGTTTGCATAGATATTTATGGTAGCTCTGTATCTTGCTTTGCCGCTTTCCACAAGTCCCGCCTGCCATTCCACATCTATAAGCCGGGCTTTATCGACATCTCCCATATTAATGACATTTACGCAATCCGTCCTGTGGATGGAAATACCGTGTCCCCGGGTAATAAATCCCACTATCTCATCTCCGGGCACGGGATTGCAGCATTTGGAAAAATGCACATCAAGATCCTGCTGCCCCCTGACAGTGATGCCGCTCCTGGACCTGCGTTCTTTGCGAATTTCCTGTTTTTTGGTGTTTTCCTCTACGTCCCGGATAACATCCTCATCGCTTTGAGGCACATAGTGATCGCGCTCATACATATCTATAAGGCGGTTTACCACCTGACCTTCTTTTATGCCGCCACGGCCTACGGAAGCTATGACCTGCTCCCAGTCGTGGAAGCCGTATTTGCGGATAACACCGTTTATATAATCGGGCTTTGTAAGCTCCGATAGCTGAAAGCCCTTTGATCTGGCATTGGAAAGAAGCATTTCCTTTCCCTTTGCCATATCATCATCTTTATGTTCCTTGCGAAACCACTGGTTTATCTTGTTCTTTGCCTGGGCGCTCTTTACGATATTAAGCCAGTCTCTGGACGGACCGCTGCCGTTTTGGGATGTGATTATCTCCACCCTGTCGCCGTTACGAAGACAATAGTCTATGGGCACGAGCTTCCCGTTTACCTTGGCTCCGACCATGCGGTTACCCACGGCTGAATGTATGCTGTATGCAAAATCCACAGGCGTAGCCCCTACGGGGAGGTTCTTCACATCGCCCTGGGGAGTAAAACAAAATACCACATCAGAGAACAGATCGAGGTCGCTCTTAAGCAAATCCACATATTCCCGGTTGTCCGACATGTCCTGCTGCCACTCCAGAATCTGGCGAAGCCAGGTAAGCTTCTGGGCTTCCCCCATATCCGCCTTGGATCCGTCGGATTCTTCCTTATATTTCCAATGAGCCGCAATACCGTATTCTGCGGTCCTGTGCATTTCAAAAGTCCTTATCTGAATCTCGAAGGGCTGACCGTTATTTCCGATAAGGGTAGTATGAAGGGAGCGGTACATATTGGGCTTGGGCATGGCAATATAATCCTTAAACCGCCCTGGAATGGGCTTGTATTTTTCGTGAATCACACCAAGCGCCGCATAGCAGTCCCTTACATTATCAACGATAATACGTATGGCAAAAAGGTCATATATCTGGTCAAGGGTCTTGTCCTGGTTCTTCATTTTCTTGTAAATACTGAAGAAATGCTTGACCCTGCCGTCTATAACGGCGTTTATGCCGGCTTCATCTATGATAGACTTAACTTCCTTAACAAGCTCTCCTATATATTCTTCACGAACGCTCCGTCTCATGGAAATCTTTTCCACAAGATCGTAATATGCGTCTCTCTCCATATATTTAAGCGAAAGATCATCAAGCTCTATCTTTATCTTGGATATACCGAGCCTCTGGGCTATGGGAGCATATATTTCCATGGTCTCCCTGGCCTTTTCCTTTTGCTTTTCGGGAATCATGTATTTGAGGGTACGCATATTGTGGAGCCGGTCCGCCAGCTTTATGATAATAACCCTGATATCCTTTGCCATGGCAAGGAACATCTTCCGGAGGTTCTCACCCTGTACCTCTATTTTGTCCGCATCATAAGACAACCGGGACAGCTTCGTAACGCCGTCCACCAAAAGAGCCACATCCTCGCCGAACTGTTCTTTGAGCTCCTCATAGGTATACGCCGTATCTTCCACCACATCGTGAAGAAGCCCTGCGCAGATAGTCTCCTTATCCATTTCGAGATCCGCCAGGATAATGGCAACACTCAAAGGATGGATAATATAGGGCTCTCCGGACTTGCGCACCTGTCCCTCATGAGCCTTGCTTGCAAGGTTATATGCCTTTTCCACGATGGAAATATCTTCGGAGGGATGGTATTTCTTTATCCTGTTTATAAGCTCATCATAAAGAACCCCGGGCTCTTCAAAATCCTTTGTCTGAATAACACCAGAGGAATGCTTCTGGCGAAGGAGACTTTCTTCTACGGCAGAAAGCTGCCTTGCGCCGGCGTCAAAATCGGATCCTTCCTGTCCGGCGCCGCCTGCTCCTTCATAGGAAACAGGGTGAACTGCGGCATTCTTTGCAATATCCTGAGCCTGTCTGGAGGCGTGAAGCCGTTTTTTGTCTGTCTTTAATTTGTTTGTCAGTTCCTCTGCCGATTCGGCTTGAGCATTGTCAAAAAGCTTTGCCACAGTGTCACCTCCTTTCTGAAGGATTAAAATTAATTCGTCATATAATTATTATATGTATCGAAGAAATTTGTAGTTTCCATAGTAAGATCGTCAAGGGTAATATTATCCCAGACCTCCGTGTTTATGCTAAAGGAAAGACTTTTTACGAATTCGTCGTACTTTTCGTCAAAGGCTTCTTCATAGGCCTCCTCAAGGATTTTCTCCCGGTTTGCCTCCGTTCTTTCCTCATCCATAACATTTACGCAATATACGAAATAATAGCCGTCATCTGTCGTAATACAGTCAGACACCTCTCCCTGCGCAAGCGCAAACAGCGCCTCCTCTAAATTTTCCGAAAGGTCGCCTCTTGCAACATAAGTCGTTATGTATGAAAGGCTCGAATACGAAGAAGCAACCGTCGCAAAATCGCTGCCGCTTTGCAAAAGGGAGCTTATGGTCGAAAGCTTATCCGCATCATCTGTATAAATCACCTGGGCTTCCACCACCCGGGCGACATCGTCGCTTATTTCTATATCAACCTCTCCGGTAACAGAATCAAATACGGCGGAGGCATAGGCATATTTTTCGTAATATCCTTCCACATCGGATACGGAAAGAGATACCACCGCCTTATCCTCATCCGTAAGGGAAGCGACATATTCTTCGGCCGCCCCGGAAATAGCGTTTAACCGGGATTCGCTTAAGGTTATCCCCTGTTCCTTTGCCATAAGATACATGCAATATATATGCTGAAGCCTGTACATGGTCTTTTCTTTTATGTATTTCATAAGATCTTCTTCATATGAAACAGCATCGGAAGAAACAGCCGCCGCATCGGAGGATGCGCTCAAATTCCCATCCACTTCAAAAGCAGAGTCGGACATTTGCCAAAGGTCTATTCCGTAAAGATCCGTATATTCGTTTTTTAACGTGTTTAAATAAATAAGCGCCTCATCCATGGTGCACTCCTCTTCCCCTACAGAAAAAAGAAGCTCCGGGGTCTCCCCCGTGGTTATAACCACCTTGCGGCACCCTGCAAATGAAATCATCACGACACACATCATGATGATCCCCGTTAATTTTTTCCAAAAACTCATGCCAATACCACCAGATACCTGTCATTGGAAAGGGGGAAGACTTCCACCGCTTCCTCAATGTCGTCGTCGGACAGCTCCGATACATCCATACCGGATTCATCCATATATTCCCGGACCTCACCTATACCGTCTACCACAACGGCGAGGCACTCCTCCAGGAATTCCTGTGCCTCCTCGGGACTTTGCGCCACCTTCTCATCAAAGAGCTGCTCCTGGTTCTCCAGAAAAACTTCCAATGTTTCTTCATCATATTCATAATCGTTCACAGAAAGTCCCCCTTTAAAGCAAACGCAAGCTAAACGCTTCTAGTTATTTTATGATAAGTCGGTGAATTCCGCAAGCTCTATGGACTCATTTAAATAAAAAGAATACAAAATGCAGGAAATTTTGTCGGTATCAAGCGCCCGCCCCAGAGCCCTTGCGTACAATTTCATCTGCGCATTATAGCGGTTCGTAAGCTCATTTGCGTTATCTACCCTGTCTGTTTTGTAGTCTACGATATATACTTTGCCATTTTCTGTAAAATACGCATCTATTATACCCTGAACAAGCACATCGCTGTCTTTGGGAAGCTCCGGCGATGCCTCATTTGCGGGAATTGACATAACAAAGGATTTTTCCTTAAAGAGCTCTCCTTTAATATCCGCCTCCTTCATCCTCTCAAAAAGCCCGCTTTTTATAAATTCGGAAAAATACCCGGGATGAACCATTTCGAGGGATTCTTCGGTCATAAGCTCATCTTCCCTAAACCGGATAAAGCTTTCCTTCAGGTCATTAAAGTCTTTCGTCTTTGAAAAATCAAGGAGCTCAAGGACTCTGTGAACCGCAGTTCCATATGCCGCAGGTCCCTTTTCCGGGGTCTTTTGCGAAGTGCCAAAGCAAGGCTCATACAGCGAGATTTCCCGCTTTGAAAATGTGTCAAACGCCTCTTCATCTGCGCTTTCCATTTCATAAAGCTTTATCTGTGATACGGAAAATTTCGCCGGTATCCTGATATCCTCATTCGAAGCTTCATATTTTGCGAAAGCAGCTTCCATATCCGAATAATCCTTCTCATCCGCTTTTTGGGAAATATCTTTATATGTGCGGAATCTTTCTGTCTGGGTGCTTCGGATATTTGATTTATTTATATTAAGTTCATCCGGTTTAATATATTTAAGCTCATATTTATTTCCGTAATACGCATATCCTTTGAGTATCCAGTCCATAAAGCTCTTTGCGCCCAGGATTTCCATGGATGTAAGAGCGTCGTTTTCGTCATAAACGGTAGATTCAAAGAGATTCCCGGAAATATAATTATCATATAATTCTTCGGCTTTTGATGAAGCTCCGGTAATTATAAGCTTTTCCATAGCTCTTGTAAGAGCAACATACAATACCCGCAATTCTTCCGCAGTGTAGTTAATATCCGCCCTGTGTTTTATATACGTCATGGGAAGAGTAGTTACCCTTGTTCCCATTTCAAGATCTATATCGTCAAGCCCTACTCCGTATCTGTCGTCCGCCACAACAGATGCGCGAAGATCGGATTTATTAAACTGCTTCAGGCACTGCGATACAAAAACCACTGGATATTCAAGACCTTTGCTCTTGTGTATGGTGTAAATACCCACTACTTCATCCATGCTGTCTAAAGCGGGAGCCTGCCCATAGTCTACTTCATAGCTTCTAAGCTCGTTTATATATCTGTTAAAATCGAATATTCCCGCATATGAACTGTTTTCGTATTCCAGAGCTTTCTCCATAAGCATATGAAGATTCATGGATTTGCGAACGCCCATGGCATCCGTTGCGCAAATGCTGTCAAAGCCGGTTCTGTCAAGGATTTCCTCAATAAGCTCCCGTACTTTCATATTAAGAGAGAGGTTTCTTAATTCATCAAGATCTTTAAAAAATCTGTTAAGCCTTTCTTTTAAGTTTTCATCCTTTCCCTCTTTTGCATATTTTAAAGCAGCCTCATAAAACGGAGTCTGCCTGTCTTCAATACGGATTTTTGAAAGCTCCGGGGAAGTAAATCCGTACATATCGCTTTTTAATACCGCCGCAAACGGTATATCCTGCCGGGGATTGTCAATAATGCTTAAAAAAGCAAGCATCACTTTTATTTCAGGAGCCGAAAAATACCCCTTTTTCGACGGGGTAAAGGAGCCTATCCCGTATTGCCCAAGAGCATCCGCAAAGACATCGGAGTCTGATGCGCTTCGAAGAAGGATGGCAATATCTCCCGGCTTAATAAGACGAAGCTCTCCCGTATCCTTATCCTGAACCGTATACGGGCTTTCGCCGTAGAGCATTTCGTGGATTTTTGCAGCTACCATAGCTGCTTCCCCATCGGCTCCTCCTTCGGTAATGAGTATCTGAGTTTTGTTTAGCTTTGTATCCGGATTGTTGTAAAGCCCGCCGTATTTAAGGCTGGCATCCGCATCATAGGCAATGCCTCCCAGCTCCTTTTTCATAATACGAACAAAAAGGTCATTTATGGACGTTATAACGGATTGACGGCTTCTGAAATTTGCGGAAAGAATAACTCTTCTTCCCCCGTTTCCCGTAGCATAATTATCATATTTTTCCATAAAAAGCGAAGGGCGGGCCTGGCGGAAGCCGTAGATACTCTGCTTTACGTCGCCGACCATAAATATATTGGACTTTTCCCCACCGGAAACAGCATTTATAATGCTTTCCTGAACATAATTGGTATCCTGGTATTCGTCCACCATTATTTCATAGAACTGCTCCGCATAGGAAGCCGCAACCCGGGAAGGCTGTCCGTCTTCGCCTATAAGTATCTTTACCGCCTCATGCTCAAGATCCGAAAAGTCCATTACACAGGCGTCTTTTTTTAATTTTTCATATCTTTCAAGAAAGCTCTTTTCAAGGTCACGAAGAACGATAGCCGTCTCTTTGGCGTTTTTCATATGGCTTTCCATCATCTCCTTCGAAGAAAAGAACCATTTTGCGGTAAGATCGTCTTTTGCTTTCTTTGCCTTGTTCCTAAAGCCCTTTGCCATCTCCTTTGCATCGGGATCCGCATCCTTTGCGGGGCTTAATCTTGCGAATTTGTATTCCTTAAGAAGCCTTCCGCATTCCCAAAAATCATTTACCGAAAGAAGACTTTTGAAAAATTCAATTTCATCCGAGATAACAGGCACATATCCGCCTACTCCTCCCTGTTCGCATATCTTCAATGCGGAAAATTCCATAGCCGCAATATCGCTTAATGATGATTTAATATCTTCCAGAAGTTCATCAATAAAAGGGGCATTGTCGTAAACATCCGGAAATTTCTCCATAAAGCCTTCCATATCGGCATAGCTGGCAGCATAATCATAAAGCTTTATGATAAGGCTTTTAAGTTTGTCATTGGATCTTTCAGAGCCGTATTTAAGAGCAAAGTCATAAAATTTCGAAGAGCCCTCTTCAAACATGGCTTCTATAAGCTCATCCGCCGCCTGTTCCTTAAGGAGCAGCACCTCGCTTTCGGAAGCGATACGGCTGGCGGGATCTGCCCCCGTAAGATAAAATCCGTTTCTTATCACAGACTGGCAAAAGCTGTCTATGGTGCAGATTCTGGCGCTTCTAAGAAGAGCCTTTTGCCTGTGGAGCCTTGTATCATCAGGGTTATCCGATATTGCCTTATCAAGGGCTGATACGATCTTATCCCGCATGGAAGACGCAGCGGCGTTTGTAAAAGTAACGATAAGAAGGCTGTCTGCATCTATGGGGTTATCCCTGTCCGTAAGAAGTGAGATCACCCTTTGTGTAAGAACAGCCGTCTTTCCCGAGCCGGCCGCAGCTCCTACGAGGACAGATCCGCCCCTTATATCTATGGCTTTTTGCTGATTTTCAGTAAATTTCATACTTCACTCCCCAGCCTTTCTCTTACACTCTGCGCCACATCAGAAAGCTCTCTGTAGCTATGGTATTCACCGGCAGGGTCAAAGCCGCACACCGAAGAATACGGGCAGTATCTGCATGCATCTCTCTTTTTATCTTCCCGAAGCGGTGAGATTTTATTATGCCCCAAAAGCATGCTGCGGGCGTTATCGTATGCGACATTCATCGCATCATCCGTAAGGCTTTTCAGTCCGGAAAGGCTCACTACCGAGCTGCTTTGTCTGACAGATCCGTCTGCATTTATCATAAAAGGAACAACATCCGACGATTTTTTCTTGCGCAGGGATGCGGCTGTATCTATGGCTGCTATACTGTCATCGTCCGTTGAGCTTATTCCCGAAAGCCTCAATTCTTTCCTTATCTCTTCTCTTATTTTGTCTCCGGCATTTTCGGATTCCGGCTCAACTCCCTTTGCAACGGGATCTTTCATGGCATAATAATATGCTCCCGAAGGATAAGCAGGAACGCCCGGATATTTCCGGGATATTTCCGAAAGGGCAGCCGAAAGATAGATCATAAGCTGAATATCTGTGCCGGCATATATTTTATCGAGGTTTAATTTTCTTGATGATGACTTATAATCAATTACACGAACAAGATTCTTGTCATCCATTTTTGCAAGATCGGTTCTGTCTATCCTGCCGTAAAGACGAAGGTCTCCCTCTCCTTTCATGGGAATATTAAATGGGTGCTCACACCACACAGGTTCAAAAAGACCTTCTTTTATCTGATAGGAAGCGGTATCGGCAGTCCGCAAAAAGACCCTGCCCATGCGCTTTTTCATATATTCTCCCGAAGCTCCCGCAAGATAAGAAGCATAAGTGTCTTTTTTTAAAATCTCGTCTATGGAGCTTTGCGCCATAAGCTCAATATCGGCGGGAGTCAGATCGTGTATCTTCTTTCCTGCGCCGATAGCCCCCTCCATAAAGAAGCTTGCGGCATCATGATAAATATTTCCAAGATCCGCCGGGGTAAATTCATATATATCACGTTCCTTAAGCTTAAGACCGTATTTAAGAAAATGGGAAAACTCGCAGGACGCAAAGCTTTCAAGCCTGGTAATGCTAAACTCCGAAACATCCGTATAAAGGCTCTTTGCACTTTCCTGCCCTATATCCTCAACATTGTACTTTCTCGCAAAAGATCTTTCTATCCCTGATATTACGGGTGCGAATTCCTTATTATTCTTAATATATCCGTATAGTTTTAAAAATTCCTCCGAAATCCTGTCTGCATATACGGCATTCCTGAATTGCGTATCAAACCAGGGTAGGATTCCTTTTTGGCTCTCGTATGAAAGAGTCTCGGATAAAGGCTTTATATATTCGGTCTTTAAATCCTTAAAAAGATTTAAAACGCTGTCTACCACATACGAGCTTTTAAGGGATTCTCCGAGGGCATCACAGGAAGCATAGGAAATATACAGCCTCTCCGAAGGTTTTGTAAGACTCAAATAAAGATAAAAATCTCTGGAAAGCATGCGGTCTCTTTGGGTCTGGGCGATTTCAAGACCGCTGTCCGTAATAAGCTTTCTCTCCTGCTCCGAAAGAATACCGCCTTCCTGAAGCCCCGAGGGAAGCACGCCCTCGTTTGTACCCAGTACGAAAAGCACCTTTACGTCCGAAAGCCTTGTCCTTTCCACATCACCCAAAAGGACTTCATTTGCGCTTGCGGGGACTTTCCCGAGAGTCGCCCCTTTCATTCCGGCTTCATAAAGTGCGGCGTATTCCTTCGGAGAAATCCTGTCGTCGCCGTTAAAAGCGACGATTTTCTCAAAAAGCTTCATAACGGCTTCATAAACCTTAAGCTGTCTTTGGGCTGCTGCTTCATCCAGAGCTTCATCCATAGCGGAAACATCGTTAACAACAGAATTCTTAACACCGGAGGAAGAAATAAAATCGTAAATAAACACGGTTATATCCCGGGCGGTCTTTCCCCTTTTCGACTTAAATTCCTTTAGCGGAGCAAGGATTTCAACCACATTTTTACGAACCGCTTCTGCTCTGTCATCTTCGAAATTCTTTTCCCACTTTTTCCATCCGGAAATATTGCGGGCAAGGCAATAGTTTTCAAGAATATCGATATCTTCTCTTTCCAGATTCAAATAGCCGCTTTTAAGGAAAGAAAACACATATCTATACGAGAAATCATCATTTAACAAATTTATAATCGAGCGTATACACCGCACAAACCGTTCGTTCGAAATCGTTTCCGTCTCATCAACGAATAAAGGGATATCATAATCCGCAAATATACTTTTTGCCTTAAGACCGTATGAAGCCACATCCCCCGTAACAATGGCTATATCCTTATATTTATAGCCTTTATCCCTGACGAGCATTCTTATGGTTTTTGCACAATGGGTAATTTCATCCTTTAAAGAAGGAGCGCATAAAATCCAAAGAGCAGCTTCTTTTCCGCCTGCAGGCAGCCTTTCAGCTTTCCTGTTAAATATATTCTTTTCAAGATGCGAAAGCTCTCCCGACCGGGAAAATCTACCGTTTTGTCCGTATATCTTAATATCATTTTCAACCGGTACATCGCATTCGTCAGCGAGGTTATACACGGTGCGTCCAGTCTTTTTGCTAAGATAAAAAAGATCGTTTTTATCCCCTTCGTTAAATATATTTATATCGGGGTCTATGGTAAGAGTAAACCGGGCTTTGCGGGACAGTTTTATGACAGCTCTTAAAAGCTCGCACTGGATAGGCGTAAAGCCGGTAAATCCGTCAAATGTAACATATGCATCCTTAAGGATTTTTGAAGAACAGGCCGCATTTGCAGCTACATGAAGCCTGCTCTGGGCGCTTATGTATTTTCCTTCCAGAAAATCCCTGTATGCGCCGTATATAAGGGAAATATCCGTAAGCTTTATGCTAAGGGCATCAGATACGCTTTCCTTTGCGGCATAATTTTTAAAATCATCGGGAGAAAGGGCATACTGCTCCGCCTCGGTGATAAAGGATTTTATCTCGTCCACGAACCCCGCTCTGTCGGGATATTTCCCTAGAATCTTAAGGTCGTCTTTAAGATTTTCCAATATATGACGGATTATAAAATTTTTTGAGGTATCATCCAAAAGAGGAAGCTCTGCCTTGGCGCTTTCCTGCAATATCCTTAAGGCGAGCCTGTCAAAGCTTAATATATCAATATTAAGAAGAGCCTTTTGGGGATGCATCTGCGTCAGGAGCTTCTGAGTCGCCAGAGTAAACTGTTCCGGCACAATAACCAGGCAGAGGCGGTCTTTGTTGTTGACCGCCTCTTTGATTAAATCGTTATATAATAAATAAGTTTTGCCGCTGCCACTTCTGCCTTTTATGATTTGAACAGACATATTAAAGCCTTTCCTTAATCCAATCTGCAACCTTTTCGTATACGGTTTCTTTGCCGATTTCGTTATGGAGCTCATGACGCATGCCGTCAAACAGAGTCATTTTGTAATCCTTGCGCTCTTTCCTTTTCATCTTCTTATCTATTTCCGCAAGACCTTCTCCCCATCCTCCTACGGGATCCATGGAGCCGCTTATGAAATAAACCGAAAGATCCGTAGCAAGATTATTATACCAGGAGTCAGCTGTTACGTCCTTTAGGAGATTTATTAAATCAAGATATGCAGACGATGTAAACATAAATCCGCAATACGGATCATCGATATAGGCATCTACCACAGCCTCATCCCGGGTAAGCCAGTCATAGGCTGTACGGGGATTGTCGTAGCGCTTGTTGTAGCTGCCGAACATTATTGCAGTGATAAAGCCGCTCCTGTTCATTTCTCCTTTGAATTTTATGTTTAGCTTTACCAGCTGCTCTCCCATGGCCAATGCGCCGTTTGAGCCCGATGTACCGGAGAATATTACGCCTTCCATATCCTCGGGAAATCTCTTTGCATATGCTCTCGATACGAAAGACCCCATGCTGTGTCCGTAGAAAAAGCATTTAAGCTCCGGATGCTTTTCTTTCATCAGCCTGTTTAATGTTCTCTGATCCTTGATAAGACATCTCCAGCCGTTTTCATGAGCCATAAATCCCAGATATTCATCGCTTTTTACAGAGCCTTTATGACCGAGGTGATCGCAGCCGTAGACCAAAAAGCCCTGATCCGTCAGATATTCAATGAAAGGCTCGTATCTTTCTATATATTCGCACATGCCGTGTACCAGCTGTATCATGGCTTTTGGCTGATCAATCTCATAGACATAATATCTGATGCTGTCAACCCCGTTTGCACTCTTAAAGGTATCCGTAGATTTATTGTACATTTGAAGCCTCCCTTTCTTTATATGAATCAGCAGTTTCAGTACATTCCGGCAGATCAAATTCACCCGAATAGAAATGATCCGGGGAAAATCCCTCATCCGTTGCGCACATGTATGAATAATCCGGCGCACCATCCGTTCCGTTTACATCACCCAAAGTAACATCCATGCAATAATATTCCCCGTCAAGCTTTACAAGATTCCAGGCGTGATTTATCTCACCGGATTCCTTAGTGCTTCCAAGGACAATTATCGAAGGAATATTAAGCTGATAAAAAATATAATGCGCAGCCCTTGCATAGCCGTAGCATACAGACTTGTGATACAAAAGCACGCTTAATATATTCTGGTTTTGGTCTGCGTCTTCGGAATATTCCGTAGTCTTTGCAAGCTCTTCAAAAACATACTTTGCCTTGTAGTAGTCGCTGTCTGTTACCGAGACCCCCTGCAAAAACACGTCAACGGCTTCATCCACTTTTGCCTGGTATTTTCCGGCTTCATCCTCGCTCATTATATATCCGGGATAAAACACAAGCAATGCTCCTTCATAGGAGCGCTTGGAATATGAATAACCGTTTATCCAAAAAAGCCCGCCGTAATCGCACATAATGGCATCATACGCTCTTTTCATTACCTCTTCGTCATCTGTGGAAAGCACTGCCTTTTCCTCAAATTCGAGGATAGCGTTAAGCTCTTCGTCGTATGCTTTCTTTTCGTCTTCGTTTAAAAGATTATAAACGTATCTGTCCTCGGATATTGACTGGGTATCGCTGTAGTCTGCGCTTGCATCGGCGGATTCTACAAGAACCGATATCTCCCTTGAGCTGTAGGAGCAGCCGGCAATGCAGCACATAAAAGCAGCCGCCAGCAAAACTTTTATTATTTTTTCATTCATCAAAATCCGCACCAAGATTTGTAATAAATCGCCTCACGTATTCATCCCAGGCTTTTTCCCCGTCCTTATCCATAGTAAAGGATTCATATGAGACACCGGTTACTATTATAAGACCGTCTTTGGTATATTCTGCCCGCAGGATATAATCACTGACGGCAGAGCCTGCAAATTCCGATGATACTCCTTCCATTTGCGCCTTATCCCTGCACAAAACAAGACGAAACAGCTCCGGAAGCTCCTTGCCCTTAAGATGCTCATATACAAGGGGCTTTAAGTCTTTATAAGAAACACGGGGCGTTTCCTTCCCGTCCGAAACACTCTTCCTGCCGTCTATATGCATAGAATACTCCTTTTTTACAACGACTTCGGATACGTAAAAATCGTCAAAATCGTCCCCCAAAAGAAGAATATTCATGAATTTTTTTATATCTTTTACCAAAAGGGCTTTCAAATATTTCAACCCTCCCCGGACGCTTCATTTTGAGCCGCTCTCTTGAGGCATTCTTCCAACGTAACCCCCTCTATGGTTGTAAAAAGGGATTCGTCAAGCTCTCCGTGTAATATAAGATTGCAGGCGGATATAGCGGTATTGGGACTCATAAGAATAGTTTCTTTCATGTTTTTGGGGATTTTCTTGAAGGCAAATTCAAACCTTGCGGCATCAGACCACTCTGCAGTCTCCCAGACGCCGCATACAGACTTTACGGGATGAGATTTTGTATATTTGGCAGCTGTTTTCTTTTTGTTAAAATGATCTGAAATACGCTTGTAAACATCACGGGCTATGCCGCAATACAGGCTGTTATCCTCACATCTTACAACATAAATATACGCCATATCATTACCCCTTACTTCATCTTATGCTCTCTCTTTATTCGAAAGCTTGCTGTCTTCGAGCCTGAAGGTTCCCCGCATCATAATCTGGGGCGAGCCGGTCTTTTCTATATAATCCCTGGTGATAATCACCCTGCCGATATTATCATCCCTGGGAACCTGATACATGATATCCAGCATAAATTCCTCGATAATAGCCCGAAGAGCCCTAGCGCCGGTATCTTTCTCCTTTGCCATTTCCGCAATGCACCGTATGGCGTCTTCATCAAAGACAAGATCAACTTCATCAATAGCAAGAAGCTTTTGATACTGCTTTAAAATTGCATTCTTTGGCTTCTCCAGAATCTCCATAAACATATCCACGGTCAGACTCTCCATAGAGAACATAACAGGAAGCCTTCCCAAAAATTCCGGAATCATGCCGTATTCACGAAGATCCTCTACGGTTACATTCTGCATTACATTATCGTCTTCGTCATATTTATCTTTCAGATCCGCCTTAAATCCCATGGAGGATTCTTTGTTAAGTCTTTCTTTAATAATCTCATCCAAATCCGGGAATGCGCCGCCACAAATAAAGAGAATATTGCTGGTATCAATATTCGCAAGGGGCACCATAGCATTCTTTGAATTTGCTCCCACGGGCACTTCGACTTCGGATCCCTCAAGGAGCTTGAGCATACCCTGCTGTACGGATTCGCCGCTTACATCCCTTTGGTGGGTATTTCGCTTCTTGGCAAGCTTATCTATCTCGTCGATAAAGACGATTCCTCTCTGGGCTTTCTCCACATCATTGTCCGCTGCGGAAAGAAGCTTTGAAAGCACGCTTTCTATATCATCGCCGATATATCCGGCCTCTGTAAGGCTCGTTGCATCCGCAATAGCCAAAGGCACATCAAGAATCCTTGCAAGAGTCTTTACAAGATATGTCTTGCCGCAGCCCGTAGGACCTATCATAAGGATATTGGACTTCTCCAATTCAACTCCGTCGTCGGAATTATCCTGTATGCGCTTATAATGATTGTACACCGCAACAGATACAATCTTCTTTGCCTCTTCCTGCCCTATGACATACTGGTCGAGGCTCTCTTTTATTTCGTGGGGAAGCATTACCTTTACAGGCTCTGCCTTGGGCTTTGCTTCTTTCTTTTCCTTGGGCTTTTTGACCCTCTGGGGACGGGGCATGTAGAGATTCTGCAGATCCGAGAAATTAATCATGTTAAGCTGGGGAATCTTCCCCGTAGCCGCCGCATCATTAAAATCTATCCCCATATTGTCTATGGCATTAAAAGTCCCCTGAAGACAGTCAGGACAAATATTAATGCCATTGGGAAGACTAAGGAGATTTCCCGTGACAGACTCAGGACGCCGGCAGATATAACAGATCCTGTCTGCATTACCACCCTTTTCATCTGCGGAATCCGTCTTCTTATCCTCCGGCGCATCCGGAGTCACCGGCGCATCCGGATTGTCCGGTGTACCCGAAGTATCCGTAGCACCGGGATTACCTGCCGCATCCGGAGTATCATTTGTATCCGCAGGGGTTACTTTCGTTTCTTCATCATCATTCTTATTTTTACCGTCAAAAAATCCCATAAGAATTACCTTTAAATATTAATTTAATTTCTCCATTAAAAGCTTATTTATAACAGCCGGATTTGCCTTTCCGCCCGTCGCCTTCATAACCTGACCCACAAGAGCTCCTATTGCCTTTTTCTTGCCGCCCCTGTAGTCCTCAACCGCCTGGGGATTGTTTGCTATTACTTCATCAAGAATAGCGGAAAGCTCTCCCTCATCGCTTACGGATTTAAGCCCGTGTTCCTCAACATAGCTTACGGGATCTACATCCTCTTCAAATATCTTTTCAAATATTTCCTTTGCTACGGTGTTGTTTACCGTGCCTTCATCCGCCAGGTCTATAAGGCTTGCAAGGTTCTTTGCGGAGAAAGGTATTTCGTCCGCATCCATGGACTTTTCCTTCTGGAGACGGAGAGTCTCCGTCATAAGCCAGTTTGCCGCCTTTTTGGGCTTGTTATTAATAGCCGTTACTTCCTCAAAGAAATCCGCCATACGCTTTGTCCCTGTTATAATGGACGCATCATATTTGGGAATGCCGTACTGGGATACATAGCGCTCTATCTTCTGAGGCTGCATCTCGGGCTGGGCGGATTTTATCTTTTCCAGATATTCGTCCGAGATTACGATGGGCGTAAGGTCGGGCTCGGGGAAATAACGATAATCCTGGGCATCCTCTTTAGACCTCATGGAATGGGAGGATTCTTTATTATCATCCCAGCGCCTTGTTTCCTGGATTACGGCCTTGCCTTCTTCTATTAATTCTATCTGGCGAGCCCTCTCTCCTTCTATGGCATGAGCAATTGCCTTAAAGGAATTCAGGTTCTTCATCTCGGTACGCGTTCCAAATGCCTCTGCGCCCACTTCCCGAACAGAAAGGTTTACATCAGCTCGCATTGAACCTTCATTTAATTTGCAGTCCGAAGCCCCGAGATACTGGATTGTCATCCGAAGCTTTTCCAGATATGCTATGACTTCATCCGCCGTTCTCATATCCGGCTCCGACACTATCTCTATAAGAGGAACCCCGGAACGGTTAAAGTCTACAAGAGAAGTATCCGTCCACTCATCATGAACAAGCTTTCCCGCATCTTCTTCCATATGTATCTCGTGGATACGCACGTTCTTCTTTCCCGAACCCGTCTCGATCTCTACAGATCCGTTTCGGCAAATAGGAAGATACAGCTGGGATATCTGATAATCCTGAGGATTATCCGGATAGAAATAATTCTTCCTGTCAAACTTTGAATAGCGGGTTATATCGCAATTTAAAGCAAGCCCTACCGCCACGGCATAATCAAGGACCTGCTTGTTTAAAACAGGCAAAGACCCCGGCATACCGGTGCACACGGGGCAGGTATGGGTATTGGGTGCGCCGCCGAAGAGCGTAGTGCATCCGCAGAATATCTTGGTCTTTGTGGCAAGCTCCACATGGACCTCAAGACCTATGACTGTCTCATATTGCTTTGCCATGTTACTCACCAGCCTTTCTCATGGGGCAAGCTTCAATCTCTCCCCTTGCCCTCTCATATGCGTATCCTGCCTTTATCATATTATCCTCCCGGAATATATCGGATATAAACTGAACTCCTATCGGAAGCCCCTTGCTGTCTTTGCCGCAGGGAACCGACATTCCCGGCAATCCGCAGAGATTTACGGAAATAGTATATATATCTCCCAGATACATCTGGATGGGGTCGCTTAAGGATTCTCCCAGCTTCATGGCAGTCGTAGGCGCTGCCGGTGCAAGAATAACATCATAAGACTCAAATGCCCTGTCAAAAGCCTTCTTTATCAAAGCCTTTGTCCGAAGAGCTTTCAGATAATATGCATCATAGTATCCGCTGCTAAGGACAAAGGAGCCCAGCATAATCCTGCGCTTTACCTCTGCGCCAAAGCCTTCGGAGCGGGTCTTTTTGTACATATTATGTAAACCTTCATATTCTGCGGCTCTGTGACCGTATTTAACCCCGTCAAAGCGGGCAAGGTTTGAGCTTGCTTCAGCGCAGGCGATAACATAATAAGCAGGAATGGCATATTCCGTAAGGCTTAAATCAAATTCCGAAACCTCCGCCCCCTGCTCTTTTAATTTCTCCGCAGCATCAAGGACAGATTGCTTTACTTCACTATCCAGCCCATCCGTGAAATAATCCTTGGGAATCCCCACTCGAAGTCCCTTAACATCACCATTAAGAGCAGAAATAAAATCATAATTATCCCGCTTTACACTGGTAGAATCCTTTATGTCATGGGAAGCTATAGCCTGGAGCATATGCACAGCATCGCTTACATTATTTGCCAGAGGTCCTATCTGATCAAGGGATGAGCCGTATGCTATAAGACCGTATCTGGAGACAGTGCCGTATGTGGGCTTTATTCCCGTTACGCCGCAAAAAGACGCTGGCTGCCTGATAGATCCGCCCGTATCGGAGCCCAGAGCCATAAAGACTTCGCCTGCCGCAACGCACGCAGCAGATCCTCCGGAAGAGCCTCCCGGCACATGGTCTGTGTTCCAGGGGTTTTTGGTCACGCCGAAATGTGAGGTCTCCGTAGTTGACCCCATTGCGAACTCATCCATATTGGTTTTTCCCAATATAACACAGCCGGCTTTCTTTAGATTAAGCACGGCTTCCGATGTATATTGGGGCACGAAATTTTCGAGAATAGCGGAGGCGCAGGTAGTCTTAATGCCTTCGGTACACATATTGTCCTTTACGGCTACGGGAACTCCCGCAAGCAGTCCCGTCAAAGACCCGTCGTCTATCGCTTCCTGCACCCTTTCGGCCTCCTTTAAGGCTCCCTCTTTATCTATAGTAATAAATGCGTTTATCTTGTCCTCGGATTTTTCTATATTTGCAAGGCAATGTGTCACCGCATCCTTTACACTGATCTCACGTCCCCGGATCTTCTCGGACAATTCCAGGGCTGTCATATCCGTTAATTCCATCTTAATCTCCTATTGTCTTGGGAACGACGAAGGTATCATCTTTCCTTGCGGGGGCGTTGGCAAGAGTCTCAACATGCCCGTCGCCGTTTGTTACTTCATCCTCCCGAAATACGTTGTTAATGGGGAAAATATGGCTCATGGGCTCGACACCTTCCGTATCAAGCTCATTAAGCTTGTCAATATAGTCAAGCATCTTTTCCATATCATGCCTTGCATCTTCCCTTTCATCTTCGGAAAGCTCAAGCTTTGCCAATATACCAACGTATTCAAGTGTATCGTCATCTATTACGTTTGCCATAATATCCTCCCATCAGGGTGAAAGCCTGCTTAAATCTCTGGGGAAGAGAGTAACTTCCCTGACATTATCTTCATTCAAAAGCTGCATGGTCATTCTTTCAAGCCCCAGGCCAAGGCCTCCGTGAGGCGGCATGCCGTGCTTAAAGCAGCTTAAATACTGTTCCATTCCTTCGTCTGTCATCTTGCGCTCTTCCATCTTTGCATAAAGGGCGTTTATATCATGAATTCTCTGGCCGCCGGTAGTTACCTCAAGACCGCGGAACAGAAGATCAAAGCTTAATGTATAAGTGGGATCTTCAGGATCGTCCATTGCATAGAAAGGACGCTTCTTTGACGGATAGTGGGTAACAAAGACAAAGTCCGCTCCGCACTCTTCTTTATAATATTTGCAGATAAGCTGCTCTTCCTCGGGATCAAGGTCGAAGGGATTTTTTATATCTCGATTATATTTCTCTGCGACCTGCTTTTTCGCCTCGTCAAATCTCACTGCGGGAATCTTATCGACTTCAGGCACATCTATACCCAGCATCTTTATTTCCCGGGCATAGTCCTTCTTCAAAAGATCCATGGTATATTTGATAAATCCCGTCTCCATCTGCATGATATCTTCGAAAGAATCTATATATCCCATCTCAAAATCAAGGCTGGTATATTCATTCATATGGCGCTTTGTATTGTGCTTTTCCGCACGGAACACGGGAGCTACTTCAAAGACCCTGTCAAAGACACCTACCATCATCTGCTTGTAAAACTGGGGGCTTTGCTGCAATACCGCAGGCTTGTGGAAATATTCCAGCCTGAAAAGGTTCGCTCCGCCCTCGGCGCTCTTTGCACCGATTTTGGGCGTATGTATTTCCGTAAAGCCCTCATTATGCAGATAATCCCGAAATCCTCTTACAAGACCTTCCTGTATGCGGAATTTGGCTCTTTCACGGACGTTCCTTAAAGCTATGGGACGGTAATTAAGCTTTGCCTCAAGAGAGGTATTAAGCTTCCATTTGCCGATGGGAAGAGGCATAGCCTCTGTAGGCTGCGACAGTATGCGGATAGATTCTATACGCACCTCAACACCGTTTGGCGCCCTGTCCTCTGTATTAAGCACGCCCTCCACTTCAAGGGTCGCTCCCTCCCTGATTTCGCTTAAGGGGATATCAATCTTTCCTTCTTCATATACGGTCTGAATAAGTCCTTCCCGCTTGCGAAGCACGATGAAAGCCACATCTCCCATATCCCGGACCGTATTTACGGCGCCGTTTATCCTGATCTTTTCTCCCACACGATCTCCCGAAAGGATATCCGATATCTCCAGAGTCTCCTTTGCGGTGTTTCCGTCCATGAATTCCATTTATTCATCAACCTTTCTATATATAGTGTACAAACTCATAGATATTACCACATTCCCCCCCTAATGTAAAGAGCCGCCGCCCATGGTAAAGGCTTTTTCCAGCGCATTTTCCAAAGCTTTCGCAGTGTTTATAAACTCATTGTAATTGTCATCTACATACGCCTTATCCCCGGCTGCCGCATGCTCTTCCATCTCCTTTGCCATCTCTCCTACCCTGTCAGCTCCTATGGCAAAAGATGTGCTCTTTAAGGAATGAACCTCTCTTCGAAGAGTCTCCATATCATCAGCATCCCGGGCAGATTGTATGGCATCAATCCTCTTTGATTCCAGATAATCCTTTACGGTCTCAAGATAAAATTCATCATCATCCATGCAGTATGACAGACCGTTTTGGATATTTACTCCATCCACACCGGATATAAGCATAACTGTTTTATCAACATTTATATCCCCCAAAGTCCCCTCATCGGGAAGATTTCCTTCATCCTTCGCATTTTCTACGCCGGTGCTCTTTTTCTCTTCGGGAGAAGCCTGGATATGGGACATATTTACTTCCATAGCCCCGCTTGATATTGCCGTATGGTAATCCTCCGAATCAATCTTATCCTCGAAAAATTCTTCATCCGGATTGTTCAGGCTGTGAGCCCTGGCAAGGATTTTGTTGATTATGCTCATTATCTTCATGCCTTCATTCCTTATGGCACCGGCATAAGAGAGGATCAATATATCCTCTTCCTCATTAAGTATACGCTCATCCATGCCAAGAAGCGTATTAAGGGGTCCTCTTATTTCCACGGTAATCTGCGTCAGAAGCTCGCTTTTTGCCTTTTCCTTCATCTCTACTATCTGCTCGTTTACCGTAGCATTCTTGTATTCCGAATCAAGGGAAACAAAGGCTCCCACACTGTATACCAAAGCCGCAAAGGAGAAGAGTATTCCCTGACCGGAGTCTCCGAACACAAGCGCCCGTATAACCTCCATTATGCCCAATACATACGCAAAAACGGAAATATAAAGCATAGACCGGATTCTTATATAAAGCCTCCGATCTCTTTCACGCAGTTTTACAAGCATAAAGACGCCCGAGGAGACGCTTACGATAACAAATATATATGCTACCGGAAGGAAGGATCGAATCCAGAGCCTTCCGCTGAATATTATGCATACCAGATTCAAAATAACAGCAATGGAAATCTGGACATGCGAGAATATCTGGCAATAAATCGCATAGTGATTCTTCGTGATCTCGTTTACGCTCATCAAAAATACCGGACCTACAAGGAATATGCATATAAAGCCCAAATCCCTTATAAAGGACAGGTTGCTGAAGAAAATCTGCCTGATATCAAGCTGGCATATAAGCCAGACTCCGCAGACAACAACAAGCAGGGCATTATACAAAAGCCCCTTGTTTTTCCTCATCTTCGGTCCTCCGATAAGGTAACGCACCAAAAGGCTCATACCCGACACAACAAGAGCAAACAACGCAATCAGGGAAAGGGAATGAATCTTAAGAAGATGAACTATTACATCATAAGTATCCCCGAAATAAACCGCACCGATTTTATTATAAGACGACACCCTGTTTGAATAAGTTATGGTTACAATCTCGCCGGAAAGCTCCTCATCAACCGGCAGCATAATCCACATTTCCGGCGGGAAATTCGCATCAAGAACAGACTCCGAATCAAATTCATATTCCACATCAAGGTCATCACCTATCTGAACCCGAACATCCTGCTGGCAGCTCTTTATAAAAAGAGTCTGGGTATGGGACATTTCAGGAAGAGTCTTTTGAAGCACTACCTGATCCGAATCTCCGTCAAAGACATAGGGAATCGATACATCATTATATTCCTCTCCATCATAATAAGCAGTCCATTCCGATGTCAGGATCTGATACTCGCTTCTGTCAAAATTATCGTTCTCATAAGGCATGATATAGCTATATATACCGTAAATACATATAAGCACAAATATTCCGATAAGCGAATTTCTCGCAAGCTTCGCTCCCCTGCCTTTTCTGTACCATTCTTCCGCCCGGCGCAGGAAAGAACTCCTTCCGTCATTTACAGCTTCACCGGAAATCTTATTTTCCTCTTTTCCTTCGGAAGATTCTTTGTATTCATCCGCAAAAGCCATTTCGTTACGCATATGGTCGGGGATAACGGTATCTGCCTTGCTTTCTCCCTTATCCATGCCTTCAGGCAAAAATCGCCTTATGATTTCTTCGAGATTTTCCGCATGAACCGGCTTTGAAAGATAGGCATCAAAGCCCATGTTAAGATATTCTTCCTTTGCGCCCAATTGCACATTTGCAGTAACCATAGCCACGGGAGTATCGGCATTGGGATAGGATGAGCTCTCATCTATCCTCTTTTTCATCTCCATCAGGGTTTCACGACCGCTCATAACGGGCATCATATCGTCAAGGAAGATAATATGATATTTGTACTGCTCCATCAAATACAAAGCTTCCTTACCGCTTGAAGCCTTATCTATCTGCATTCCACTGTTTTTAAGAAGACCCGCAAACACCTTAAGATTCATGGCCACATCATCAACCACAAGGATTCTTGCCTCGGGAGCAAAGAGCTTTGACCTGTATATCCGGGTAATGGAATCCTTGCTCTTTTCGGCCTTGGCATAGCTTTGGGAAAGGTCTCCCACCACTTCTTCCCCTGCGACTTCCTGGGGAATATCCGCCGTAAATACAGATCCCTCTCCATATACGCTATCTACGGTAATATCTCCGCCCATAGCCCTTGCAAGACGCCGGGTTATATTAAGTCCGAGACCCGTACCTTCGATATTTTTGTTTCTGTCGCTGTCTACTCTTTCAAAGGAATTAAATATCTTTTCATAATTTTCCCGCTTTATACCCATTCCGGTATCGGTGACCTTAGCCCGGATAGTCCTGTATTTATCAGAATCTCCGGAAGCCTTCTCCTGGGTAAATTCCAATGTAACGGTTCCGCTTTCGGTATATTTAACAGCGTTTGTAAGGAGATTTATGATAATCTGGCGGACCCTCATCTCATCTCCTATCAGCATATCGGGGATGTCGGGGTCGTTTATCAATTCAAATTTAAGATGCTTTTGATCTGCCCTTGTTTTAATCATTACATACAGATCGTTAACCATGGAGGCAAAGCTGTATTGCGAGGGAGTAATATCCATTCCTCCCGATTCTATCTTGGAAAAATCAAGGATATCATTTACAAGAGCAAGGAGATTGTGCGCCGAAGAATCCACATTATCCGCATATTCTTTTATCTGGACGCTTTGAGCTTCCCTGCGGATAATAGTATTTAAGCCTATTATGGCATTTATGGGCGTCCTTATTTCGTGAGACATGTTTGCAAGGAACATGCTCTTTGCTTCATTTGCAGCCTGGGCTTTTTCTCTTTCGTCAATGGTCGTCTGGAGCTGCTTTCTCTCGAATTCAAGACTCTGACGAAGAAGCTTTGCGTTTTCTTCAAGGATAACGTTGTTTTCGGATATTATCATCCTCAAATGCTGGTAAGCCATTATAACGCCGAATACTGTAGCGCCCCATCTCAAGAAAAGGCATACATCCCCCACGTCGTTTTGGGTTATGCGCCACATATCGACAGTATAAGTCATACCCAGCGCAAGAATAGCTATGATATCCAAAACGGAAATCGTCTCTTCCCGCCTTCTCCACAGCTTCAAGACCTTTATAAATATAACAGCAAACGTAAGTTCCGCAAGTATACCCGATATAGGCGCCATCTCAATAAAGTCATAGACATTTGCTCCCTGAAGCATTATCTGGATTATCATATTGGCAAAAAGTACAACAAGGGTAATCCTTATCATTATATCCGCAGAAGACTCAAATCTCTTCTGATAATACAAAAGCAGGAATATGGGCGCTATCATAAATATAAGGAAAAGCTGCACCGAAAACATAACGGTGTTTCCAAGAAAAATCGGAAGGACTTTCGTCTCGATTATCATAGCGAAGGTAAGAATCCAAAGAAAAATCCCCAAAAAATGCATTCCCTTGTAAGATTCATGGGAAACCCGGCGCATTATGGTAAGAACAGTAAATATCAGCCCCAGGGCAAGACATATAACTATCAGGGCAAAGGATGGCAGATTCTTTTGGATAAGAGAAAGAAGAAGGGCGTCCTTTGTACCCACGGAAATAGTGTTAATATAAGAACCGTAATTGTCATAGGGGGAGCAGAACTCTATGCTGATTTCCTTTCCCGCCGCATCATCGGGTATCTGTACATAATTATACAAGGCACCGGAAGTATGTCCGAATTTCAGGACATTATTGGTACCGAAGCTGTATATACGCTCTCCGTCCACCCTTACAACCACGCTTTTATCCACAGAGAGAAAGGACATGGTATATCCGGCATAGCCATCGGGAACGGTATTTGTAACAACTATGACGTCGCCGGCTTTTGACTTACCGTCATACGGAAGATACTCAATCTCAGTTTCGTTTCCGTCCGCATCCGTAAGCACCCAGCCGGAATTAAACTGATATATGCGGCCGTTGTTGAATGAGACATCTTCCACTTTAAAAGTAAAGCCGACTATGGCAATTATTATAATGGCAGAAAGAAGAAGGCTCCATCCGATAAGTTCATATACTAAAACACCTTTTTTAAATCTGCCTTTAATTTTCTCCCGCATTTCAATATCTCCCGCAGCTTAATGCCTAAACTTCCCCTTCAAAAACCGTTACGGCAGGCCCTGTCATATAAACATGATTGTCCTTTTCCTCCCATTCTATTGTCAGCTTTCCTCCCAGAAGGGCAACTTCCGCTTTCCGCTCCGTAAACCCGTTTAGGGAAGCTGCAACAACACTGGCACAGGCACCTGTCCCGCAGGCCATAGTCTCGCCGCTGCCCCGCTCCCAGACTCTCATTTTTATATGCTCTCTATCTGTAAGCTCTATAAATTCCGCATTAACGCCCTCCGGAAAAATATCGTTCTTTTCTATATCAGGGCCGATTTTTGCAAGCTCAAGATTATCCACGTCTTCTGCGAAAAACACTGCATGGGGATTCCCCATGGAAACGCACGTCATCCGCATTTGCGAAAAACCGCTCCCAAAGGAAACAGGCACGTCCACAACAGGGGACTTATCCGCCTTTACGGGAATCTTCGCCGCCTCAAGCACAGGCTCCCCCATATCAACCCTCGCTCCTGTCACCGTATTTCCTTCCCTTATCAAAGCTATGGTCTTTACCCCGGAGAGAGTGTCTATATCAATGACTTCCTTATCCGTAAGACCATGATCGTAAACATATTTTGCAACGCATCTTATCCCGTTTCCGCACATTTTCGCACGGGAACCGTCTGCATTATATATATCCATCATAAAATCAGCCTTATCCGAGGACTTTATGAGAATAATGCCGTCGGAACCGATTCCAAAATGCCTGTGGCTAAGCCGGATGGAAAGCTCCGAAGGATTGTCCACCTTTTCTTTCATGCAATTTATGTATATATAATCGTTTCCGGCTCCGTGCATCTTCGTAAAATGCATTATCATTTCTCCTTTTATATAGCTTTTAATATATCATACTTAAGATTCCCGCCGTACAGGTCAAGGCCGCTTCCCACCGTAAAACGGATCCTTCCCATTCCGGCTTCAAGAACAGTATCCACATCCTCCATGGTATGTATACCTCCCGCATATGTAACCTTTTTTCCCTTATACTGCACAAGTATATCAAGGACACCCCTGTCTATGCCGGCTCTTTTCCCTTCAGCATCGACGGCATGCACCAAAAACTCCGATACATATTCGGAAAGCATCTCAAGCATCATCGGACGCAGTTTAGTATCGGTAAATTTCTGCCATCTGTCGGTAACGATAAGATATTCTCCGTCCTTTTGCCTGCAGCTTAAGTCAAGAACAACATGCTCCGCTCCCACGGCATCCCGAAGCGCCCGTAAATGCTCCATATTTATCCTGCCGTCCTTAAATACATATGAAGTGACAATAACGGCTCTGGCGCCCTTTTCTATATAAAAGCCTGCGTTATCCGCATTTATGGAGCCTCCGACCTGCAGACCGTCAGGATATGCGCTTATGGCCTCAATCGCCTGCTGTCTGCTCTCTTCAAAATACGGGCTTCCTGCCGGATTAAGAATGATAACATGACCTCCCTTAAGACGGTCTGCTTTGTAAAGCTCCGCATAATAAGCCGCATCCTTATCCGATACGAAATTGTCGTTTGCCTTATCTCCCTCATCCTGCAATGTACTGCCTACTATCTGCTTCACCTTGCCGTTATGTATATCTATACACGGTCTGAAAAGTCCCATACATCTCTCCTTAAAAAGTCTGATAACACAATCTATATAATAGCATATACTTCCCTCAAATTCCATAAGTTATACACAAATTATTCATTGACACGCCCTCTTTCTTTCATTATAATAGCTAGAAACCCATTACACATCGTTTACATTTCAGAAAGGAAGTTCCCATGGCTACAATCATAGGCGAAGGCATTACATTTGACGACGTACTTCTTGCACCCGGATATTCCGAAGTCACCCCGAATATGGTGGACTTAACCACCCGTCTTACAAAGAAAATTACTCTGAACATCCCCATGCTTTCAGCAGGCATGGATACGGTTACGGAGCACAGAATGGCCATAGCCATGGCTCGCCAGGGC
Organism: uncultured Lachnospiraceae bacterium; assembly: GCA_905236845.1. Lineage (GTDB taxonomy): Bacteria > Bacillota > Clostridia > Lachnospirales > Lachnospiraceae > RUG14243. The sequence continues at coordinate 26,331 of CAJOQM010000098.1, forward strand.
GGTATAGGAATAATTCACAAGAATATGTCCATAGAAGCCCAGGCAGACGAAATAGACAAGGTAAAGCGGTCGGAGCACGGCGTCATTACAGATCCTTTCTCTCTTACCTCCGACAGGACTCTTGCAGAGGCAGATGAGCTGATGGGAAAATACCGCATTTCCGGTGTTCCTGTTACCGAAGGCAAGAAGCTTATCGGTATCATAACAAACCGCGATCTTAAATTCGAAGATAATTATTCAAAGCAGATAAAAGAATGCATGACCCCCGGGGACAGGCTTATTACCGCAAAGGAAGGCATCACCCTTGACGAAGCAAAGGTGATCCTCGCAAAGCACAGGATCGAGAAACTCCCCATTGTGGATGATGATTTCAACCTCAAGGGTCTTATTACCATAAAGGATATCGAAAAGCAGCTTAAGTACCCCCTTTCCGCAAAAGACGACCAGGGGCGACTCCTTTGCGGGGCGGGCGTAGGTATTACCGCAAATATGATGGATCGGATCGAGGCTCTTGTAAATGCAAAGGTGGATGTAGTAGTTTTAGACTCCGCCCATGGACATTCAAAGAATGTAATGGATGCGGTACGCAATATCAAATCCGCATATCCCAACCTCCAGGTAATAGCCGGAAACGTAGCTACAAAGGACGGCTGCCAGGCTCTTATAGATGCGGGAGTTGACTGCGTAAAGATCGGCATAGGCCCGGGATCCATCTGCACTACCCGTGTGGTTGCAGGCATCGGCGTGCCCCAGATAACGGCTATAATGGACTGTTATGAGGCTGCAAAGAAGACCGATACCCCCATTATCGCAGACGGCGGCATCAAGTATTCAGGAGATATGACAAAGGCTCTTGCTGCAGGCGCAGATACCTGTATGATGGGCTCCATGTTTGCGGGATGCGATGAAAGCCCGGGAACATTCGAGCTCTATCAGGGGCGTAAATATAAGGTTTATCGAGGCATGGGGTCTCTTGACGCCATGGAAAACGGCTCCAAGGACAGGTATTTCCAGGAAGACGCAAAGAAGCTTGTGCCCGAAGGTGTCGTAGGCCGGGTGGCATACAAAGGCTCCGTTGAAGATACGGTATTCCAGCTTGTAGGCGGTATCAGAGCCGGCATGGGGTACTGCGGCTGCCCCACTATCAAGGATCTTAAGACAAACACGAAATTCATCAAGATATCCGCAGCGTCATTAAAAGAGAGCCACCCCCATGATATTCAGATCACAAAAGAGGCTCCCAACTACTCGATGGATTAACAAACCTTCAAAATCAGATTAAAATACAAAACCCCGCGCTGTGCACAGTGCGGGGTTTTTACTCATACCCGATATTTCCAAATCCCGATTTTCTTTAATTCCGGCTTTACTTAATTTCAGCTTCTCCCGCATTATGCATTTTCAACATGACAGTGCTTTGATTTCAGAATATCTCATTTAAAAATTGTGTGTTATAATGCAAATCGAAATCGAAATTTCCACCGGATAAAATCATAAAGCCGGTCGGATTTTCATTTTAATAAACAACACATTCAACAAATTCTTTTAAAAGAGAGGAGCATATTAAGATGAACTTTTTCGGACCCGCAGATGTAGCAAAAAATTACATCGCAACAGGTAAAGCAAAAGTAAACACGCCCATACCGAAGATGATTATCCTCGGTATACTTGCAGGCGCATTTATCGCATTCGGCGGTATCGCCTCCACAACAGTAGCTGTATCCATCCCGTTAGCATCCGTAGGCAAATTCGTAGGAGCATGCGTGTTTCCCGGCGGCCTTACCATGGTGCTTCTGGCAGGAAGCGAACTTTTCACGGGAAACTGTCTTCTTACCATTCCCCTTCTCCAAAAGGAGATATCAGTCGGCGGAATGCTTAAGAACTGGGTATTCGTATACATCGGAAACCTCATCGGAGGAATCCTTGTAGCGCTGGCTGTAGTATTCGGACATTCCTTAAGCCTTTTTGACAGCTCCCTTGCTACCAGCGTTATTTCAACCGCTGTTGCAAAGACTTCCATGACCTTTGGTGACGCCTTCATCCGCGGCATCCTTTGCAACTTCCTGGTATGCATCGCCGTATGGATTTCTTTTGCGGCAAAGGATGTGGCAGGAAAGATCATCGGTCTTTTCTTCCCCATTATGATGTTCGTACTTTGCGGCTTCGAGCACTGCGTTGCAAACATGTATTACATCGCAGCAGGCCTTTTCGCAATGGCTGTTCCCTCATATGCTGCAAAGGCAGCAGAGGCCGGCATCGATACTTCAGGTCTTAACATCGGCAGCTACTTCGGAGCAAACCTTCTGCCCGTTACCCTGGGCAACATCGTAGGCGGTGCCATCTGCGTAGGCTGCGTATACTGGTTCTGCTATCTTAGAGGAAACAAAGACTGATAACTAATGAGCCAAAGCCTTCCCCTTGTGGGAAGGCTTTTTTAATATTTAAACTCTCCGCTTTTTCCGCCTGTCTTTTCCACCAGATGCACATCCGATATCACCATTCTCTTATCGATTGCCTTGCACATATCATAGATAGTAAGGAGCGCCACCGATACGCCGTTTAAGGCTTCCATCTCGACCCCGGTCTTCCCGTCGGTTTTCACCCTGCAAAAAGCGGTTATTGAAAGGTTTTCCCGATTCATTTCAAATGTGACCGATGCCCCGGTCAGATTCAGCAGATGACACATGGGAATAAGCTCCGATGTCTTCTTCGTCCCCATTATTCCTGCAGTAGTTGCAACGGTAAGCACATCGCCCTTCTTTACCTTTTTTTGTTCAATCGCATCAAAGGTCTCTTCAGACATGCTGATGCGCCCTGTAGCCAGAGCCTCCCTATGCGTAACATCCTTATCCGATACATCAACCATCCGGGCGTTTCCTTTATCATCAAAATGAGTAAATTCCATAAACAAATTTCTCCCTGTTATTTATTTCCTTAATAATACATTCTTTTTTATTCAAAATCAACATAACAGCATCTCGTAATTTGTATAGCTTTTGGCAAATCTTTTATAGTTTATTTATTGTTAACTTGCGAAAATAAGGATATAATAATGATGTTATTTAGCTAGTATTTTAGCATGTGAAAGAGAGGTTGCCCAATGTCAAAGATTTATTTAACCGATCCGAAGAAAAACACCACTGCCAGGGTCGGAAAAATGCTGGAGAAATTTGTCAGCAAAGTTTCAATCTATCCCCCCGGAACATGTCCCCTGACAGTCCAGTATTCATTGCTTATTTCATCAATGAATCAAACTTGCGGTAAATGTGTTCCCTGCCGTGACGGTCTTCCCCAGCTTTCATCATTGTTGAAAAAGATTATCGACGGAGAAGGAACTGCCGAGACCTTAGAGCAGATGAAATTCCTTGCCGAAATGATTCTCGAAAGCGCTGACTGCGCCATCGGATACCAGTCTGCATCCGAGGTCTTAAAAGGGCTCGAGGACTTCAAAGAAGAATACGAAAGTCATATAAAAGACCATGTCTGTCTTGAAGAGATTGGGCAAAAGGTTCCCTGTATAAACCTCTGTCCCGCCCATGTGGACATCCCCGGATATATTGCGCTCGTAGGCGAGGAACGCTATGCCGACTGCATAAACCTTATCCGCAAGGATAACCCCCTTCCCACGGCATGTGCCATGGTGTGCGAGCATCCCTGCGAAGAAAGATGCCGTCGTAACCTGCTTGATGACTCACTTAATATCCGCGGTCTCAAGAAATTCGCCGTTGATCAGATTCATGCAGATGAGGTAAAAGTACCCGAACACCTACCCTCTACAGGTAAGAGCGTAGGCGTGATCGGAGGAGGCCCCGCAGGTCTTACTGCAGCATATTTCCTTGCCCTTATGGGTCATAAGGTCGTAATTTACGAACGCCAGCCCAAGCTCGGCGGAATGCTTCGCTACGGCATCCCCAATTATCGTTTCCCCAAAGACAGACTTGATGAAGATATAAAGGCTGTCCTTTCGGTAGGCGATATCGAGGTTAAATACGATACTCATATTGATTCGGCCGAAAAGATTGCGGAGGTCAAAAAGAACCATGATGCCATTTTCGTTGCCATCGGCGCACAGATGGGTAAGAAGCTTCGCCTCGAGGGCATAGACGCCGGTAATGTGGAATCCGCCGTCGCTATGCTTGACCGCATAGGCAAGGGCAACCGTCCCGACTTTAAAGGCAAGGTAGTCTGCGTAATAGGTGGCGGTAACGTTGCCATGGATGCTGCCAGATCTGCCATGAGATGCGGTGCAGACGACGTGCGCATCATCTATCGTCGTCGTCAGGAAGATATGACGGCTCTTGATACGGAGATTGAATCTGCCGTTATGGAGCGAGTAGAGCTTATGACTCTTCAGGCTCCCAAGGAGATTGAGAAGGATGCGGACGGCAATTGCTGCGCCCTTATTACCCAGCCCCAGATGATAGGCCCCTATGACAAGGCCGGCCGTCCCTCTCCCATCGACGCAAATAAAGAGCCCCTTCGCATTCCCTGCGATTATATTCTTATTGCCGTCGGTCAGGATATCGTATCCGCACCCTTTGAGGAATTCGGCATGAAGGCAAACCGGGGCGTATTTGAGAACAATTTCGACACCTCAATAGACGACCTTCCCGGAGTATTCGTAGGCGGCGACTGCGCCACAGCTCCCGCAACGGCTATCCGCGCCATCGCAGCAGGTAAGGTGGCCGCCCACAATATCGACGAATACCTGGGCTATCATCACAAGCAGCCCTGCGATGTATGCGCTCCCGAGCCCAGGGAGAATAACCGCACCCAGACAGGCCGCGTGAATATCACGGAACGCCCTGCTTATGAGCGTAAGTGCGACTTTGATCATGTGGAAAATCCGCTGACATACGAAGAAGCAATGCAGGAAGCAGGAAGATGTCTACGCTGCGACCACTTCGGATGTGGGGTATTAATGGAGGGAAGAGATTGATACAGAGAACAACATATGCTCATCTCCCACCCTGCGGCTAATTCCATGACTGTCCCAGTATTCGAGGAACATCTGGGAATATTTGCGGGAGATATCGGCCTTTGTGCGAAGCTCGCCTAACGTGGTTTTTCCTTCATTTTCGAGGCAAAGTCCGGTAAATATATTTAAAGCTTCGTCATAGGCTTCAGCATGCATCAGATAGTTTGGCGCAATGGAAATCAACATACCGTTAAGAATCATGTTTTTAAGGACCTGTTTATAAATGGGTCCTCTTTTTTCGAATTTCTTGTCCGTATCCCTGGTATCGGGCGGCATCATCCAGGCATCCCTGTAAAAATGCTGTATCTTACGCTGCATTATCTTGTGCTCCTGTGTGAACACGGGCTTAAAGTCAGGCAGCGAAATAAAGCCATCTGCGCTTTTTACGGCGTTTTGCGAAATCCAGGTGTTTGTAAGCTCGTCTCCCGGAGCCCCATCCTCCGGAAAAACCTGCTTTCTGAATTGGGATACGGGCTCTCCTGCCTGTAGGGGATATTCCTCGTGGAATTTTCGAAGCTCATCTGTTGCTCTTTGGAGCCTGTCTTTTATAATGGAATTTGCAAGAAGCGTATTTTTCTCCATGGGGGTAAGAAGATTCCGGCTAAAAGCTTCATCCTCTGCTTCTTTATATTCTTTTTCCGAAAGATTAGACGTAAGTCGCATCTCCTCCCGGGATACGGGGATGATTCCGCAGGCTTTTACTCTTTCTGAAAGCTTAACTGCTGCGTCCTCGGAATTCATGTTTTTAAGGCTGCCTAGAACCTCTTCGTTGTTTCTGCGAAGGCGCTTTCCTCCGCAGGAAAGTACGGTGCCGCCCCCTATGGTAATAACAGGAGAAAAGAATCGAAGGATAAACCTATCGTCCATGCGGACTGCTATGGGCTCCGAAAGATTAAGCTGGGCATAGCCGCCTTCACGGGCTATAAGCACGTCGGCATCAAGAAGACGCAATTTACATAAAACTTCTTTTGTGCCGTGAAAAAGGTGAAGCTGCGATGAGTTTTTGATTTTATAGGGGCAGTCAGGAGTGATCTGAATATAGACATTAAGCCTGTCCGTTACTATCATGGAGCCGGGAGCTGCTATTGTATCTCCTCTTTTTGGAGCTGTGTTATGTAAACCCGAAAAGCTCATGGCTGTCCGGGAACCGGCGAAGGCTACGTCTTCACTTTTATTATGATTTTGGAGAGAGCGGACAGAGCATAATGCATTACCGGGATAAATCTGCGCATTATCCCCCACATGAAGCTCGCCCTCCGTAAGGGTTCCCGTTACTACCTGCCCGAAGCCGCTTACGGGAAAGACCCTGTCTGCACACAGGCGAAAAGGTCTATCTATGCTTCTTTCATTAAGGCGGGAAACCAGTTCTTCTATCTTGCTTTTAAGATCCGGGATGCCTTCACCCGTGACTGCGGAAACCTCACAAACGGGAGCATATTGAAGGCAGGTTCCCGAAACCAGCTTTTCTATATCCTTATGGACTTCTTGAAGGCGCTTTTCATCTGCCAGATCGCACTTGGTAATAACTACTATCCCGCTTTTTACACGAAGGAGGCTAATGATATCCATATGCTCTGCGCTCTGGGGCATAACTCCGTCGTCCGCAGCCACCACAAAAAGCACCGCATCAATCCCGGAGGCCCCCGCCATCATGGTGCGGACGAACCTCTCATGCCCCGGTACATCTACTATGCTTATCTTATTTCCATCGGAAAGCTTCATAGGGGCAAAGCCAAGCTCTATAGTAATCCCCCTCTCCTTTTCCTCTTCCAGGCGGTCGGTATCCACCCCGGTCAAAGCCTTCGTAAGCAGGGTCTTTCCGTGGTCTATATGCCCGGCTGTCCCCAATACAATGTGTTTCATAGGATCTCCTTTTATATATTTAAGTCACCCGTAGCCGCCTCTTTTGGATGCGTCGAAATTTTATATAAAAACGCTGATTTACACTAACTTCTATATTTTATAATGCGGGCAGGTGGGATGCCACCAAGCCATCCAGAGAACTTGACGAAAGCAAGCCAAAGGCGTAGCTTGAGTCTAGTCGTAGGAGAGTCCTTAAGCTTGGTAAGCCGTAGGCGAACCTAGCGATAGGACGAGTTCCGCAGACTGCTCCTAAATTTGTGCCGACTTTGAATTAACTTAAAGGAGCAGGCGAGGACTGTTTGAGCGACTGGCGCCCACCTGACGCACTATATGTACACAAATAAATTAATCAGCGTTTTTCACGGCCTCTGCGATCACATCCTCATCCCCCGGCATAAGGGTGCGCACGGAAAGAAGGAGGGCGTCGTTATGGATGCGGGCTATGATGGGCGTTTCGTTTCTTCGCAGCCTCTCTGCCAAAGCATCGACAGACAGTGTGCCGGGCTTTAGCTGAACCGCCCATCCCGTAAGCTTAACCCCGGGTAACGAGCCCCCTCCGGGCTCATCCTCACAGGGGATTACCTCGCCTCCGATTCTCTCCGCAAGTTCCCGGGCTCGCCTTTCCAAATCCTCATCCTTTGCAGAAAGCATGCTTAAAGCCGGTATATGCTCTATTGCGTATGCAGGATCCTTATACCATTTTAGCGCTGCCTCAAGCGATGCAAAAGTCATCTTATCCACGCGGAGTATTCGCATGAGCTGATTCTTTTTCATTGCTTCTATCATGGGCTTTTTACCTACCACAATCCCGGCCTGCCCCGCCCCGAAGAGCTTATCACCGGAAAAGCAGCATATATCTGCGTATTTAACTACATCCTGCAGATAGCTTCCCTTGTGGAGATTAAGCTCCTCCGGCCGCACCATAAACGCAGCACCCAAATCAAAAAGAAGAGGAATATCGTAGGTTTTGGCAAGGTCAGATAGCAGCGTTATGTCAACCGATTCTGTAAACCCACTCTGCTCGAAATTACTGTGATGAACCTTTAAAAGAGCCTGCCCGCCCCGCTTAAGTACGGCGTTTTCATAGTCGGACAAATGCGTCTTATTAGTAGTCCCCACTTCCATCAGATGCGCTCCGCTTTCTTCCATGATATCGGGGATGCGAAAGGCTCCACCGATTTCTACCAATTCTCCCCGGGATATAACCACGTTCTTCCCCTTTGCCAGTGTATTTAGCATAAGGAATACCGCCGCCGCATTGTTATTAACCACAAGCGCGCCCTCGGCTCCCGTGATTTCGCATATAGTCTCTTCAATCAAATCATATCTTGAGCCCCTGCAGCCCTTATCAAGGTCATATTCAAGGTTCGAATACCCTGCGGCGATTTTGGCCACATGCTCTGCAATCTCACGCCCCGTGGGAGCCCTTCCGAAATTCGTATGAAGGACGATACCCGTGGCGTTTACCAGGTTTTGCAGACGGAATTTTCCTGCAGATGACACTGCCTTTGCCATGCGATTTGCCAGCTCCTCATCCGGCGGTATGACAGCTTTTTCCCCTGCTTCAAGGAGCTCCTTTCGAAGCTGGTCAAGCTCTTTAGATATAGCCTCCCTCACAGCCGCCCGGGGAAGCCCCTCCGAAGCTTCTGCCACGCTCTGCCACTCCAGTATCTTATCCATCTTCGGGATTTTTCGCATTATGTTATTATCCATATCAGTCATTCCTCTATAATTTCCTTATCAACGCACGCCTTCCATAAAACAATCCCTTCTGAATCAATGTTTTTATAAAATGGCAACACCTCATGCCATTTCAAATAATTGCTGAATTCAATCGATATCACGGACAAAGTAACTCCCATATTAAGCTCATAATCAACTACCAATTCAAGCATTGCCTCGTGCATTTGCTCGGTCTCTCCCTCTTTTAACATCAGTGCGATATCAATATCCGACTCCTCATTCTGACCACCATATGCATAAGACCCATACAATATAACTTCATCCAATACATCACCATATATGCCGGCAATTTCATCGCTCATCCGAGTCAGGGTTTCTATAACTTCGGGAATATTACGCCTTAAATTTATTTTTTTCTCCAATTTTTGTATTTGCCGGATTTGATGCGTCCATCTGAAGGATACCCAGTATCCTTATGAATAACCCATTGGTTCCCGATTTTTTCCCCTTTAATCTTACCGCTAATCAGCATTCTCCTAACATTTCCCGGATCTTTATGATATTTATTTGCGAATTCTTTTACAGTATAATATTCATTCATAAAACCACCTCAAGAAAACACTAACACACTATCGTGTAAATGTCAAACAAACTCGTATAAAAAAAGCCGATTCCTTGCAGAATCGGCTTGTAATTTTTGGCGGATACGTGTGGGAATCGAACCCACCAAAGCCCTTTCGAGCTCTTGACGGTTTTGAAGACCGCAGGGCGCACCAGGTACCCTCCCGTATCCATTATTATGTTTGACTGTATGTCACTCCGGCGGCTTCGACTCCACTAATCTAAGCTTCTTCGCCTTTCCTATCGTATCATTCACCACGGCTATAAGCCCTGACTTATCCACATATTTACCGGCTCTTGCAGACTTAAAGCCTGCGGCCCCGGGATTAAAATATTTTCCCATAATAAAAGCCCTCCGAAAGTAATAATACCACACGGAGGGCGGATTTACAATGAAATGCTTCATTTAGTTATGATGTCCGGGTCAAAATTCGACTAATCCAAAAACTATCTTCAGACGAATTCTTACAAATCGAGATGAATTAACGGATATGTAAGAAAAAATCCCTACGAATGCATGAAGTAGTCAGCTGTTTTTCTTACATATCTTCAGATTTGGGACAAATTGTAAGAAGTTTTGCCGCTTGTTACGGTTATTTCGACCAGTTCGGGGGCTTTCATGCCGAAAAATTCTTACAAAACAAGTTGCATCAAGACATATGTAAGAAAATCTAAAATTCTGACCGGAGGAGAGACCAATTTTTTTCTTATATTTTAACCGTAAAAAGAACATATTGGTGCGACCCCCATATTTTGGACACGTCACCCCCCAAGCTGATAATACGGTTTGTCTATACTCATGATGGCATCCTCCGTCAAATCCGGAGATTTTCTAAAAATCCCTGCATATTCGGCAATATTTTTAGAAAGAGTCTTCGCTGTGAATCCTCATTATTTTTAGAAAAAATCTCTGAAAGCCATTTTCCCGGCAGGGGATTTTCTAAAAATTCCCGCATATCCGATGACATTTTTAGAAAGAAATCCAAAACGCTTATGTGTCACGGGGACGGTTCTTTTGACACACCCCTGCGGTCTCAATAACCGTATAAATCTGTTTTCTCACATCTCACCGTTCAGCAACTCCTTAAGCTTCTCTGCCTCATAAAAACCCTCCGAAGGTAATAATACCAGACGGAGGGTTGATTTACAATGAGATGCTTCATTTGGTATGATATCTGGCTCAAAATTTGACTATTCCAAAAACTATTTTAAGGCGGATTCTTACAAATCGAGATGAATTAACGGATATGTAAGAAAAAGTCCCTACGAAAGCGTGGGGCAATCAGCGGTTTTTCTTACATATAATCAGATTTTGGGCAAAATGTAAGAAGTTTTGACGCTTGTTACGGTTATTGCGACCAGTTTAGGCGGCTATCAAGCTGAAAAATTCTTACAAAACAGGTTGCATCAAGACATATGTTAGAAAATCGAAGATTTCTCTCTAGAGAAAAGCTGATTTTTTCTTACATTTAATCCGGAAAATTCACATTTGTAAGAAAACTCCAAAAAGATGTAAAAAGCAAGTAGAAACCAGCAGTTTGCTGGTTTTATTCTACCGTTTACAATATTTTTTTTCAAGCATAAGGAACCGCAGTGAAAATCCTTCAATTTTGTCAACCCATATAAAACAGATCCTTTAATGTAACCACAGACTGTATAATTCCCGAATATTTATTATCAACCATTCCATCAGTGGTTACAAGAGTGGGAAAAACTGCATATTTAGTCTTTGTAGATATTTTAAGGTCACTTATCCGTTTTTTTATAGCCTCCTCATCCTGCTTCGAAAGGGAATATGCTGCGCCGGAATATTTCATTTCACATAAATTAATTACCTGATCCTTTCTCACAATCAAAAGATCTATCTGCGAGCCATGTATCCCCTTGTCTGCATCACTTTTACAATACCAGGAATTAACATCGGTCAGCACTCCTGATATTCCGAGCTTTTGCTTTATTTGTTCAACATGTGCAAGGCAAACTCTCTCAAAAGCGAGTCCCAGCCAGTTATTACCCGCAGGCGTATTCAGAGTTTCGCTCAAAAAATGCCCTTCCGCAGATTTTCCCTCCATAAATCTATAATAAAAAAGCGTAAAGAAATCCACCAACTGATATACGGCATTTTTTTATTCATTCCATATGCATTATATTTTCTGATAAAATCACAGCTCTCGAGCTCAAAAAGTTTCTTTGAAAGATCGCCGGAATTTCCGATACCGGATTTTGCTATCAGCTCCTCCCTTGTCATTCCCGCCTTCTTTTTGGCCAAAGTCTCTATAATCTTAATGTAAGTAGAGGGATTTTTAAAAATAGAAGCATATAAATATTGAAATTCATCATTAAGCGGAGCATCCTTTTCAAAAAGAATCCTGTCAATATTCTGTGACAAGCTCTCTCCCTTTTTAAGAAAATCCCAATAATAAGGCACACCGCCAAAAATCATATAATACTGGAGTATCTGATTCCTTCCGAGCACTATATCCTTACCTTGGATAAACTGCTCGCATTCCCCCAGCGAAAATCCGCTTAAATGAATCTGCGCAGTCAGCCTGTTATACAAACCTCCCTTATTATGGACAACCTTGTTCAACATCCAGGAGGTAGCCGAGGCACAGACAATCAGCACAATATCTTTCCTGCCCGAAGCCCATCCATTCCAAAAACTCTCCAATGCTTTTAGCAAATCACAGTTTTGGGTGTCCATCCACGATAATTCATCAATAAAGATTACTTTTTTCTTTTCGGAAGACAGTCTGATCAGTTCCTTTAGATCCTCAAATGCCTGCAGCCAATTCTTAGCCTTGAGCGAGGGACTGCCTCCCGCTTCCCTGACAGATGCCTCAAAAGCATAAATCTGTTCAGCCAGATTTCCGTTTGCAATACCCGTATGAGAAAAAGTAAATCTGTAATTAAACGCCTCCCGGATTAAATATGTCTTGCCGATTCTTCTGCGCCCATATACAGCTATAAAATGAGAACGGTCATCCTTTAATGTCTGGTTCAATATATTTAATTCTCTGTCCCTGCCGTAAATCATAATTCCCTCAACTCTACTTAATCTTTGAATTTTTATCAATTTAAGTAGTTTCTAACACATTTTCAGGCTGGTTTCAATCAAAATTCATATTTCAACCGTACTTAAACTATCAATTTTTTAAAGATTAAGCGCAAAAAACGGCGGAGCACATTGCCCCGCCGCCGGTTAATGACCGTCAAAACAGCCATTACATTATTTAAATCAAAAACTTAATCGCAGCTGCTGCAGCCGTTTACCAGGGTTGAATAATCATCCCAGCTCGATGCCACAGAAACCACCTCACCGTTTGCGCAACGCTCTGATACCGAAAGCTGCTTAGCATACATCTCGTTTCGCTTTTCGGCTATCATAGCCTGGGTGATGTAGGTGCCGTCCTCGGTATACGCCTCGGATTCCGGAATCTTCTGAAGCTTCACTGCGCAGACCTTGTACTCGGGAGCCTTGGCTATGCTGTCGAGAGCATCTATGGTCAGCCAGTTTGAATTGCCGTCCAGGAAGTGGAAGGGCATCCAAACCTCGCCCGGGCCGGTCTTTTCGGAAACTCTCGCCTCCGAAGAGATGGTTCCTCGCCTGGAGGATACCTTGATGCGCTCGCCATCCTTGATATCAAGCTTTTCGGCATCTGCCGTATTTATCTCGATATAAGAATGAGGCGATATCTGCATGAGCCCCGGAGTCTTGTCCGTCATGGCCATGGCGTTATAGTGGTACAGGTTTCGTCCCGTGGTAAGGAGGATCGGATATTCTTCATCCGGAAGCTCCTGTGCGGGTTTGTACTCTGCCAGGTGATAATTACCCTTGCCGCGGCTGAACATCCCAACGTGCATGATGGGTGTGCCCGGATGGTCGGGACCCTTGCAGGGCCACTGAAGACCGTTACCGGCTACTTCCTCGCCGTCAAGTCTCGCATGCGAGATACCTGCAAATGAAGGCGTGACAGATGCTATCTCATCCATTATTTGAGCGGATGTAAGATGCGGCTGCTCATAACCCATGCGGTTCATGATTTCCGTAAATATCTCGTAATCCTGCTTGCAGTTGCCCGGCGCATCCACAGCCTTGCGCACGCGCTGCACACGACGCTCGGTGTTCGAGAATGTGCCTTCCTTCTCCGCATATGCAGATCCGGGAAGGATGACATCGGCGTATTTTGCCGTCTCTGTCATAAAGAGCTCGTCAACCACCAGGAATTCAAGGTTTGAAAGCGCCCTGTCCACATGATGCGTGTCGGGATCCGTACGCATGGGATCTTCGCCAAAGATGAAAAGACCCTTTATGTCGCCTTCTATCATCTTTTCGAAGCACTCCGTAGCCTTTGTACCGGGATTGGGGTTAAGCTCTACTCCCCAGGCCTTTTCAAACTTCTCGCGGACCTCGTCCACGTGAACCTTTTGATAGCCCGTGTAGTCCGTAGGCATGGCACCCATATCGCAGGCGCCCTGAACGTTGTTCTGGCCTCGGATGGGGTTCACACCGCAGCCGGGACGGCCGAGTTTACCCGTAACCATAGCCAGGTTTGAAAGACTCATAACGCCCTCCGTACCTGTGGAATGCTCGGTTACACCCAGGCAATAGATGATGGGAGCCGCCTCTGCCTTTGCATAAAGACGCGCCGCCGTGCGGATATCATCCGGATCCAGGTGGCAAATCTCACCCACATATTCAGGTGTGTACTTCTCTACAATCTTTTTAAGTTTTTCGTAATTTTCTACTTCTGTGCGCTCTTTGATGAATTCTTCATCGGTCAGGCCTTCTTCGATAATTACATGAAGCATGCCGTTTACAAGAGCGACGTTTGTACCCGGGCGAAGCTTAAGATGTACGTCTGCCTTTTTCGTGAGGTTTATATCACGGGGATCGGCAATTATTATCTTTGCTCCTCTTTCTGCGGCAGCTCGTAGCTGCATGCCCAGAACGGGGTGTGCTTCTTCCGAGTTAGAACCAATGATCATTATCACATCGGATTCTTTGGTTATGTCCGAGATGGTGTTCGTCATCGCACCGGAGCCCAATGTTGTCGCCAGACCGGAGACTGTAGGGGCATGTCAGACACGTGCACAGTTGTCAGTATTGTTGGTACCGAATACCGTGCGAACCATTTTTTGAAGCATGTAAATATCTTCGTTTGTGCTTCGTGAGCAGGCAAATCCTGCCAGTGAGTCGGGACCGTTTTTCTTTTTGATCTCGGTGAACTTCTTAGCTACCAGATCAAGAGCCTCGTCCCAGGAGGCTTTTCTGAATTCTCCTGTTTTTCTGTCCTTTATCAAAGGATCTGTCAGGCGGTCCTTTGAACTTAGGAAATCAAAGGAGCCAAAGCGTCCTTTTACACAAAGCCTGCCGTGGTTGGAAGGTCCGTCTGCGCCTTCTACGGCTACGACCTTTCCGTCCTTTACCAGAAGATACATCTGGCAGCCCACTGCGCAGTGGGGACATGTGGTAAGAACCTTCTTTACCTCCCACTCGCGGTACTTCTTTCCCGCCTTTCTGTAAAGAGCTCCGGTGGGACATGCGTCTGCACAGTTACCGCAGGATTCGCATATGGTGGTCTCTTCCCAGTTTTCTCCGAAGGGAGCGTCGATAATGGTAAACATACCTGTTTTCTTAAGGTTTATCGCACGTCTTCCGCTGACATTGTTGCAGGTATTTACGCAACGCTGACAGTGTATGCAAAGATCCGAGCGGTACCCCAAAAACGGATGCTCCTCCTTCGGAGGTCTTTCGATTTTGACCCTGGTTCCTTCAAAAGTGGTTTTGTAGACACCGTATTCATTGCAGACAGCCTGAAGCTCACATTTGCCGTTTGAGGGACATGAGAAACAGTCCTGATGGTGATTGGAAAGCAGAAGATTCAAAATCATCTTTCTGTATTCCACTACCTTCTGGCTTGCGGTCTGTATGACCATGCCATCTTTTGCAATTGTGTTGCAGGCCGTAGGAAGATTGTCCATGCCTTCGACTTCAACGACGCACAGGCGACATGAGCCGATTTGATTGACACCTTCCAGATAGCACAATGTCGGTATCCGTACACCATTTTGACGAGCCGCTTCAAGTATCGTCGTACCTTCTTCTACCTGAAGCTTAAGGTCATCAATGGTAATACTTATCATTGATTTTCCTCCTTTCTTAAATTGTATAAAACTACCAGTTTATTATATTTCAATAACCCGCCGAATTCAACAAAATCTAATGCATAATAGTTATTCATTAATGACATATTCGGCAAATGCTTTGGCGCCGGAGCCTGCTCCTTCGTCCTTTAGAGTAACCATATACAAAGAGCGCTTTGTGTCAAATCCCGGGATATCAAAGGAAAGAAGCTCTCCTCTTTTAACCTCCTCGCTTACCACGCATTCGGAAATAAATGCAACGCCGATACCGGAGGATACCAGTTTCTTTAGGGAATCCTGGTTGCTGACCTTTCCGGCTTCATTAATTTCATCCGGATTAAGCCCCATTTTCTCCAAAATCCCATCTGCGGTGCTCTGGGAGCCGCTTCCCTCTTCTCTTCGAAGGAAAGGCAGATTCTTAAGGTCATCTGCGGTTATTTGCCTGCTTTCCCAAGCTTTAAATTCATCGTCATTGGGCGTAATAAGCACCATCTCATCATCGTAAACAGGCGTAAAGATAAGCCCTGCTTCCTCTGTTTTCATGCCCGAGAATCCCACGTCATATTTACCCTTTTTGACCCCTTCGATCACAAGGGCGCTGTCCGTCTGGTCAAGCATGATTCTCACATCTGGATTTTTCTTTGAAAATCCCTTAATGATATCCGGCACCAGATAAGCAGATGGAATGGTGGACGCCCCCAGTTTTACTACGTTCTTTTCATCTTCCGACCAATGTTTCATAAGTTTATCTCTCCTTTCTAAAACATTTACCGCAAAATCATACAATTCCATGCCTTTATCCGTTATATCCACGCTGTGGGTAGAACGAATAACCAGTTTTGTCCCCAGCTCCTTTTCGAGATTCCGGATATGAGTGCTCACCGTAGGCTGGGAAATATAAAGCTCGTTTGCCACCTTGCTAAAGCTCCTGCATTCCACAAGCGCTGCAAAGGACTGCAATTGTCTAAATTCCATATCAAGCCTCCCTCACTATCTTCCTAAGCGCCTCTATGGCTGTTTCCACTTCTTTTTCCGTATTATTCCAACCGAAGGAAAAACGGATGGTGCCTTCGGGATATGTCCCAAGGGTCTTATGGGCACTCGGCGCACAGTGAAGCCCCACCCGAGTCATGATTTTGTATTTTTCTTCCAGCTCTAATGCAGCTTCCGAAAGGTCTTTATTAATTGTTTGGACAGAAATCACGCCGATATTATGTAAACCTACAATCCGAAGCAATCCATTTGCCACCATATCCTCAAGCCCCGAAACAAACATTTCAGTAAGCTTAAGCTCGTGATTTCTTATAGCATCAATTCCCTTATTATCTATCCATTTAAGAGGCGCATTAAGCCCTGCTATGCCGGGAAGATTCAATGTGCCAGCCTCGAACCTATCCGGCATAAAGGAAGGCACATCCTCCGTATGGGAAATGCTGCCGGTGCCTCCGGATATCAGCGGTTCAATCTGCGAAATCACATGCTCCTTCAGGATAAAGCCGCCTATCCCCTGCGGTCCCAAAAGCCCCTTGTGCCCGGTAAAGCAAAGGGCGTCTATATTCATTTGCTCCATATCTATGGGCAAAACTCCGGCTGTCTGGGCAGAATCCAGGATAAAAATAAGCCCGTGCTCCCTGCAAAATTCACCCACTTCCTTAACAGGCATAACAGTCCCGCAGACATTTGAGGCATGTGTCATAACCACTGCCCGGGTGTTATCCCTAAGAGCCTTTTCAAGCTCCGGCAAAATAAGCTTCCCCTGCGAGGTGCAGGGCACACGGCTAAAACTGACTCCCGCCTTTTCAAGCTGCACCAAAGGACGCATTACGGCGTTATGCTCCATAGATGAAGTTATCACATGGTCCCCGGGCTTTAGCAGACCTTTTAATATCACATTAAGGCTCTCCGTGATATTCTTTGTAAACACTGCGTTCTTAAGATCTCCGCCGTTAAACATATCGCAAAGCAGCTGCCTTGTTTCAAAGACCATGCTTTCTGCATCATAGGCTTTAGCATAGCTGCTGCGGTTTATATTCGCTCCGATATCACTTATATATTCCGCCACTGCCTCTGCCACCCCGGGGGGCTTGGGAAAGGATGTGGCTGCATTGTCAAAATAAATTCCGTTCATATATTTATTTTATTACAATTCATAATAAATATCCAGTCTTTAATCAAATAACTTCATTGGATTATCAAAGAATTTACTATTATAATATTAAAGTTTTTAATAAACTTTAAAAAGGAGGTCTGTAATGACTAAAATCAAAGATCATGCAGGAATCATCATATCCTGCGCCATAATAGGAGTCATCGCATCTGTTCTGGCTCTTTTGGGAAACCCGAAAAACATGGGCTTTTGCATAGCCTGCTTTATACGTGATACCGCTGGCGGTCTTGGGCTTCACAGAGCTGAGGCGGTGCAGTACATCCGTCCGGAGATTATCGGCATCATCCTGGGAAGCTTTCTTTGCGCATTCTTTACGAAGGAATTTAAGTCAAAGGGAGGAAGCGCTCCTTTTACCCGCCTCGTGCTTGGCTTTTTCGTGATGGTTGGCTGCCTTATGTTTCTTGGCTGCCCCTTCCGCATGATAATCCGTCTTGCAGGCGGTGATTTAAATGCAATCCTTGGTCTTGTGGGCTTTGCATGCGGTGTACTTGCGGGCGTATTTTTCCTAAGCAAGGGATATTCTCTTAAGAGGACATATAAGCTTCCTGCTGCTGACGGCTTTTTGATGCCCGTTATTGCGCTGATATCCCTTATCCTTGTAATTGCGGCTCCCGCCTTTATCTTCTTTACAGAAGAAGGCGCAGGCCCCGGCGCTCTTCATGCAGGCATTGCAATAAGCCTCGGAGCCGGCCTTATAGTGGGCGCACTTGCGCAGCGCACCCGTCTTTGCATGGCAGGTGGCATCCGTGACGTGGTGCTCTTTAAGGATTTTCACCTGGTAATCGGCTTTATTTCCGTGCTTGCGGCATGTTTTATCATGAACCTTATACTTACAGGTGCGACCGGCACTTCATTATTTAACCTGGGCTTTGCGGAGCAGCCCATAGCCCACACAGACGGACTGTGGAACGCTCTTGGAATGTTCCTTGTGGGATTTGCATGCATTCTCCTTGGGGGCTGCCCTCTTCGCCAGCTGGTTCTTACAGGCGAGGGTAACACCGACAGCGCTATCACCATTATAGGTCTTGTCCTTGGCGCAGCATTTTGCCACAATTTCGGTCTTGCATCAAGCGCAGACGGCCCCACATCTAACGGAAAGATTGCAGTTATCATAGGTATTGCGGTCGTTGCGGTTATCGCATGCGTAAATACATTTATTAAACCTAAGGATTCAAAGGAGGTATCATAATGAGTACAGTAGATGCAAGAGGATTATCCTGCCCCGAGCCCGTTATAATGGCCAGGGAAGCCTTGAAATCAAACGAATCTTCATATACAATTATGGTCGACAACACGGCGTCACGGGAAAATGTTGCCCGCTTTTGCCGTCATCAGGGCTATAACGTGGATATAAAGGCAAACGACGGCGAATATACATTGGAGATATCTAAATAGTGGAATATATCGCTACATTTTACTCCCATTTCGGAGCTATTAAATTTAACAAAAAATGCGAGAGTCTTACCTGGCCCTCAAGAATGATGCCGGTCCCGCGGGCTTTAAGTTCAAGCTGCGGGACCTGTGTCAAATATACGGCTTTGGCAGATAGCTGGTGCCCCTTTGATGCGGCGCCGGATGAAGTCGAACAGGTAGTTAAAATCACAGACAGCGGCTATGAAAATATTTATGCCGCAAAAGGAAGCTGATATGGAAACAGATGTAAAACTCACAAAGCTTGCAAGCTGCGCCGGGTGCGGCGCAAAGGTGGGTGCAGGAACCCTTTGTCAAATGCTGGATGGCTTCAAGGCGCATTTCGACGAAAACCTTATCGTGGGCTATGACAAAAGCGATGATGCCAGCGTTTACAAAGTAAGCGAAGACACCGCCCTTATCCAGACTACGGACTTTTTCCCGCCTATAGTAGACGACCCTTTTCTCTTTGGGCAGATTGCAGCCACAAACGCCATAAGCGACGTCTATGCCATGGGGGGAGAGCCAAAGCTTGCCCTTAATATCATGTGCATAACGGATGATATGGACAAGGAAACTGTCCGTCAAATCCTAAAAGGCGGCTATGATAAAGCCTACGAAGCAGGGGTAATAATTACGGGAGGTCACACCATATCAGGCGCTGAACCCATATACGGTCTTGCGGTATCGGGATTTGTGCATCCTGATAAAGTCCTTACGAATTCAAACGCAAAGCCCGGGGATGTGCTTATTCTCACAAAGCCTCTTGGCGTCGGCATACTCACCACCGCCGCCAAGGCCGACTCTTCCCTGGTTTCGGCAGAACTTTTAGACAGGCTTTATCGGCAGATGGCAACTCTTAACAAAGCCGCCAGGGATATCATGGTTAAATATCCCGTAAACAGCTGTACTGATGTGACCGGCTTTGCCCTTATGGGGCACAGCTTTGAAATGGCGCAAGGAAGCAATGTAACCATACATATAGATTCGTCCTCCGTCCCCTATCACAGGGAAGCATTGGAAATGGCGGATATGGGGATGATACCTGCGGGAGCCTACAGAAACAGGGAATACGCCCAGAGCGGCGTCACCAAAAAAGCCGATATACCCCTTGCTCTTGAGGATATATTCTACGATCCCCAGACCTCGGGAGGACTGCTCATTTCATTACCCAAAAAAGCTGCGCCGGCTTTCCTTTCCGAATTGCAGCAAAGCGTGCCCGATGCCCGTCAAATAGGGTATGTGACGGAATTTGTGGGAAACAGTATATTGATAGAGGAATGATTTCAAAATAGGATAAATGCATCAATTTGTGAGGGACAGACACAATCCCTAATCGCTTTGCATCAATAATATGTTCGCCAACCCGCTTCACTACCTTTGTCTCGCAGTGTCGCATTCGGACGGTACTTTGGCTCGCATTGCCCCGTAGCTTCGCATCGTACCGCCGCACGACCCTGCGAGAGTGCAGTCGTTCGCAACGGTTGTCGTACATATTATTGATATAAAGCCTTTTGTGTGTTTATATTGCATCTGTCCCTCACAAATTGATGCGTTTACCCCGGATTCCAAAAAATGTTCTTGCATTAAAAAGAAATAAAGAGTAGAATACACAAACGCAGTCGGTCATGTGATCGCTGCGGCGAGAGCCGCAGAGGAAAGTCCGGGCTTCACAGGGCAGGATGCCGGATAACGTCCGGCGAAGGCGACTTCAGGGACAGTGCAACAGAAAGAAACTACCTCCGCAGGTTTTCTGCGGCGGAAAAGGTGGAAAGGTGGGGTAAGAGCCCACCGTCTGTATGGCAACATACAGAGCCATGTAAACCCCATCCGAAGCAAGGTCATAGGAAACAGGGCTGCCCGTCCGTTACGTTTCCGGTAGACCGCTTGAGCGCCCCGGCAACGGATGCGACAGACAGATGATCACACACGACAGAACCCGGCTTATCGACCGGCTGCAGTTCTTTAATTTATCACCACATTCACCTTGCATTCTCCCATCTCTTCTTCTATTCTTTTAATAATTTTCTTCGATATGCCGCTTACCTGATCATATGTAAAATCCGGACGAAATTTGATATCTATATCTATCTGCTTGAATTTTCCGGTTATGCGGCTCCTGATTTCACCGAATTCTTCATAGGAATCATAATATTCATTAAGAACTTTTATGATTTTCAGCTGGCTTTCTTCATCCAGCGTCTGATCCATAAGCTCGGAGACGGACGCCACAAGGTTCTTGAAAACTATGATCACAAAGGGGATAGCTGCGATAATACACACAATGGGCGATATATATACGCTCCATGCATACTCTCTGAAAATAATTGAGACCACAAGCGTCGATATGGATATCCCGTCAAATGCGAATTCCTTTTGAGAGCTTATGTACGCCGTATGGAACAGCCTGCTGTGTTCCTTTTCGTTTATTTTCTTTTCTTTATACAATATAAAAATATCAATGAGAAGACCCAGTATACTGATACATAGCGCAAGTCCCATAAAACTATATTTATGTTCCGGCGAAAAAAGTCTTCTTACGGCAAAAAACGTGATACATAAAAGACCGGCTATATCGAACATTTCGCATCCAAAGGCCGCTATGGCTTCTACCTTGCCTGTGCCGTAGTTAAACCGGTATTTCAGATTTTTCCCGAGCTTGCGCGAAAGAACGACAAGAATAATCCCAGGGATTAATATGCTGATATTTTCCACAAACTCCAGCCATAAAACCACCGAATCACTGACAATCGCTGCAAGAAACGCCATGATTGCTCCGGGAATCCGCCATGCGACAAGTATATATGCTATTTTTTCCTGAGTTGATAATACTTTATTGTCCATAAAAACACCCTGCGACATTATAACATAATGTCGCAGGGCTGTATTAATAATTTTTCAGTTATCTGTCAATCTGAAACCTACTGCTTCGGGTCAACTCCCGGATCTAAAGAAACTGCGGGAATTGCCTGCCATCCGTGATGATCCGTATGGAGCAGATGATGCGACTTCTCACCGCATGGCTCCTTTAGGTATTCATCATAGATAGCCTTTACATCGGGATTCTCATGGGAGAAACGAAGCACATTTGCATGGTCGTAGTCATAGAGAACC
The DNA here is from genome assembly GCA_905236845.1 of uncultured Lachnospiraceae bacterium. Classification (GTDB taxonomy): domain Bacteria; phylum Bacillota; class Clostridia; order Lachnospirales; family Lachnospiraceae; genus RUG14243. The sequence continues at coordinate 48,314 of CAJOQM010000098.1, forward strand.
TTGGTACGCATTCCCTGGCGTTCTTCATTATAGCGTATGGGCTGTCCGCCGCCGCCTACGCAGCCGCCGGGACATGCCATAACTTCTACGAAATGATAGGAAACCTCGCCCTTTCGCAAAGCCCGGATAAGCTTACGGGTATTTGCAAGACCGCTTACCACAGCAGCTCGCACCTTTGTGCCTGCCACATCATATTCAGCCTCTTCCCAGGGCTTTTCGGAGCCCGTCGCACGGACAGCCTTGAATGTCTCGTCCGCATCGGGATTTTCCCCTGTAAGCACATAATAGCATGTACGAAGAGCAGCCTCCATAACACCGCCTGTGGTGCCGAAGATAACAGCAGCGCCCGTACCCGAGCCAAGAGGCGAGTCAAAGCCTTCCTCGGGAAGCGAGGGAATATCAATATTTGCCTGCTTAAAGAGCCTGCACATCTCCCGGGTAGTAATGGAAAGATCCACATCTTTTACGCCGGGAGCCGCATCGTTTATGTTCGGTATCTCTACCTCGGCCTTCTTTGCCGAGCAGGGCATAACCGAGATACATACCATATCCTCGGGCTTTTTGCCGATCTTTTCGGCGAAATAGCTCTTGGTCACAGCGCCGAACATACCCTGGGGCGACTTAGCCGTAGACAGCTGATCTGTCATATCCGGGTATTGGCTCTTAAGGAAACGAACCCAGCCCGGGCAGCACGATGTAAACATGGGCCACTTGTACTTTTCAGCTTCCTTCACACGCCCTAAGAATTCGGTTCCCTCTTCCATAATGGTAAGGTCGGCTGACCAGTTGGTATCAAATACATAGTCAAAGCCAAGGCGGCGAAGGGCTGTAGCCATCCTCTTTTCGGTAGCAACATCCGCCGTAAGACCAAATTCCTCACCCCATGCGCTGCGCACAGCCGGAGCCGTCTGAACTACGACGGTCTTACCTTCAGCCTTCGCATTCCTTATGAAGTCCCGGACCTTATCCGTATCGTCACGAACATGAAGAGCATTACAGGGACAGTGGGTTACGCACTGGCCGCAGAATACGCACTCGGAATCCTCAAGCTTGCGGGCTCCGCTTACATCTACGGTAGTGTGCTCGCCGCTTCCTACCATATCCCAGATATTAATGGACTGAACCTTCTCGCAGACAGCCACGCAACGATAGCAGCGGATACATTTATCCTCATCGCGGATGATGGGCATATCCTCGTTCCAATCGTTAATGGGCAAGTTCTTCTCGAAGGGAGCCTTGTTGTCGCCAACAGTATAGATGGCAGCAAGCCTTTGGAGCTCGCAGTTTCCCGTCCTCTCGCAGGAGGGACAGTTGTCATTGTGCTCGCTCATAAGAAGCTCAAGGTTCAGTCTCCTGTCGTCAATAACTCTTGCGTTATCGGTTTCTATCTCCATCCCCTCAGCGCAAACGGTGTTGCACGCTGCCTGAAGATGATCGTACCCTTTTATGTCAACCACGCACATGCGACATGCGCCTATTTCATTGTAGTCCTTTAAGAAACACAATGTAGGTATTTTTATACCTATAGAAGCGGCCGCATCCAGTATCGTGGTTCCTTCCTTTACGGAAACCACAGTTCCGTTAATAGTAATGTTTACCATTCTGTATCACGACCTCCCTTAAACATACCGCAGCCGAAGTGATCGCACCTCAGACACCTATTTGCTTCCTGGGAAACTTCCTTATCCGTCATGGCATTTTCCATGAGCTCAAAGTCGCCCTTTCTGTCCCCGGGAGTCCTCTCGATCATGTTAACCCTGCCACAATGAGGCTTGTCGTCAAGCTTGGGATCGGGTATTTCCACATCGAGCTTAATCTTGTGATCAAATCCCAGGAAATTGTCTATATTGGCCGCAGCCACCTTTCCTGCCGCAATGGCACGGATAGCGGTCTTCGGACCGGTTACGCAGTCGCCGCCCGCAAATACGCCGGGTGCATCCTTAACCGCCGTCCAGTTCTCTGCCTCAATAACACCCCGTACTATAGGAATACCGGCATCCTCAAGGCTCGCATAATCAATGCCCTGACCTACTGCAACAAGTACTATATCACAGGGTATGGTCTCCTCGGGAAGTCCCGCAGTTGCGGGAGAAACCCTGCCACCCTTAACAATGCTTGGCATCTGGCGGCTTACAGTAAGGCCTGTCACCTTGCCTCCTGCTGCTTCTATGCGGACGGGAGAATGAAGATCCATCATAATAGCGCCTTCAGCGATGGCTCCGTCTACTTCTTCCATAAGGGCTGTCATATCTTCCTTGCGCCTGCGATATACGATACGAACTTCATCAGCGCCGCAGCGGATAGCAGAACGGGTGCAGTCCATGGCTACGTTGCCGCCGCCTATTACACACACTTTCTTGCCCTTGAAATCGGGAATCTCGCCGTCGCCAATCTTGCCAAGATATTCAACGGCGCTCATTACACCCTCGGAATCTTCGCCGTCTATGCCTACCTTCTTATCCGTATGGGCACCTACGGAAATATATACCGCATCATATTCAGCACGAAGCTTGTCGATGGTATATTCACCCTTGCCTACCTCTACGTCGCATTTAGCCTGAACACCGGTTGCAAGGATTGCATCGATATCATCCTGCAATCTCTCCCTGGGGAGTCTGTATGCAGGGATACCGTATACAAGCATACCTCCCAGCCTCTTGTGGCGTTCAAGTACAGTTACCTGATGCCCCATAAGCTGCAGGAAATATGCTGCAGAAAGTCCGGAAGGACCGCCGCCTACTACGCACACCTTCTTGCCGGTAGATTCTGCGCATGCAGGAGGAGCTACATTGCCTGCCTTATCCACAGCCGTCCTCTTAAGACCCCGAATATTAACGGGCGCATCAAGAAGCGCTCTGCGGCATCTGCCTTCACAGGGATGCTCGCAAATAAGTGCGCAGGCCGTAGGGAAGGGATTGTCCTTGCGGATGACCCTTACGGCGTCTTCATATTTACCTGCTTCAACAAGAGAAATGTAGCCGGGAATGTCCACGTTTGCGGGACAGTGTGCTACACAGGGAATGGTCTTGTTAATGGTATAATTGCAGTGATGATTCTGTATATGAGAAACATAATCATCCCTGAAACCCTCAAGTCCGCTTAAAACCATTTGCGCTGCGCTGACGCCGATGGCGCAGTCAGCCGATTCGGATATCATCTTTGCCAGGGACTCAAGCCTTTCCAAAGTCTCCATGGTAGCTACATGATCCATGATATCCTGCAGCAAATCACCTATCTGTTTGAGACCTACACGGCAGGGCGTGCATTTGCCGCAGGTTTGAACCTGTGACATCTTTACAAGCGCTGCGGTAAGGTCAACCGGACAGACACCGGGAGGAGAAGCAGCTATACGCCTCTCCATGTCTTTGTACAGGAGCTCAACCGTACTGTCGGCCTTGCTCTCCGTAACCAGAGAAAGTCTGCTCAAATTTTTGTCCTCCTTTGCTTAAAAAATTTAACTTAAATCTGATTAAATCAGTCATAACCAGCAAAGCACAATCAACATTGTAACTATGCTTAATAAACAACACTGTATCAGTCTACCTCAAAATTGTGTAAATATCAATAAACATTTTTTAAATATTCAGTTAGTTTGTTCTAACCATTGTTCGTTTTCTAAAACAAAAAAGCAGGTATGCAATAACGCATACCTGCTCAAGATTTTTAATATTATTTTATAGATCCGTAAGTATTTCCGTTTTTGAGCGTTACTCCCTTGTATTTGGCAAGTTCAGAGACCGTGACCAGCTGATATCCTTTGCTTACCAGCTTGGGAATAATGCTTAAAGCAGCCTTCATAGTAGGCTGGTGGATATCATGCATAAGGACTATGGAGCCGTCCTTTACATTATTCATAACGGATGAAATTGTCTTTTGGGTGTTCCTTGTCTTCCAGTCCAGAGTATCAATGGACCACATTATCTCGGGCATCTTTATAGCGCTCTTTACGGACGACGATGTGGATCCGTAGGGCGGACGCAGCAAAACAGGAGCTTCACCTGTTATACTCTTTATCAGTTTATTTGTCTTTGCCACGGTGCTCTTTGCAGCCGACGTCCCGATAGCTGCCAGATTTGAATGCGCCCAGGTATGATTTCCTATTTCACATCCCGCCTCGTATTCGTCAAGTATTACATCCTTGTATCTGGAGGCATTTGAACCTACTACGAAAAACGTGGCATGCATACCGTATTTGCGAAGGCACTTTATAATGGATTCCGTGTAGATACCGGGACCGTCGTCAAATGTAAGGGCTACCATCTTTTTGTCCGGATCTATGGCGCATGGCAGTATGTTTTGCTTTTTGGAATATTTGCTGTGACCGGCTCCACCGGAAGAAAAAGCCCTGATGCGGTAGCTGTATTTCGTTCCAAGCTCTACATCCGAATCAGTATATTTACGTTTTGAAGTAGTTTCCAGATTTTCCCAGGAACCCCCGGAAGCCTCCTTTCTGTATACCTTGTAATAAGAAGCTCCCTCTACGCTGTCCCACTTTATATATACCTTTGAGCGAAGGCTTGATACAGTGATTACAGGTCTTTCAAGAGTAACGGTGACTCCGTCGGATGTGGACGTTTGTGCAAAGGTCGTAACGGGAGCTGCGACCGCTGCGAAGACAAAAGTAAAAGACAAAAAAGCTGCAAGAAATGCAGACATAAACTTCTTCATAATATGTTCCTCTCTTACATTCGTGCGACTCCACTAAATTCGCACTGCGTGCTGCGCACTTTAAAAACCCATAGCCTGCGACTCAACTAATTTCGCACTGCGTGCTGCGCACTTGCGCTCACTAAAGTTTTAAAGCCCCCGACTCCACTAGGCTCGAGCTACGTGCTTCGCACTTGCGCTCGCCAAGTGTCCCTGTGCGCAAGAAATCTAAATTCGGCTCATTCAAAAGACTGAGCCTCATTAAGATTTCATAGTGTGCCGGCGACCGGGGTCGAACCGGTACGGGTATCACTACCCACGGGATTTTAAGTCCCGGGCGTCTGCCAATTCCGCCACGCCGGCA
>CAJOQM010000099.1 GCA_905236845.1 uncultured Lachnospiraceae bacterium
ATCATAGATTTTCGGTATGCCTTTGATGTCAAATTCCCGCACCTTTTCATACCAGGCGCACTCCCTTACGGCAAGCTTCCTTCCCTGCTCATCAACGGGCTCCTTAACAAGCATATCCCCATCGGAGCGAATCCTGTTAAAAGGCCTCGTCTTTATCTGCGCCAACTTTTCATATTCTTCCAGAAGCCCGAATTCCCGGGTGCCCGCAAGACCTACGGTCTTAAAGTTCTTTTCCTTATCCTTAAGCCATCTTACAAATTCACCGCTTTGCGGCACTCCATCCAAAGCCGCCTTATTCTTAAATAAAAAGAATCCCGCTACACCGTATTCCTCTGAACGCTCCTCACAAAACTCACTGTTTTTATAGCTCCATCTACAGAGAAATGTTTGGGAAAGTCCCAGATAATCTCCGGATTCTTCGGGAAACTCAAATGACTCGGGAAGCACAAGATCAGACCAGATATACAAAAGCTCTCTGTCATCGGGGATAAGCTCCAGCGCCTGCCCCAATCCGGCACAGGTCCCTGTCCCTTCGGCATCCACCACCATATATTTTATATCGGCAAAAGCCGCCAGATATTTACGTAAAACCTCCCGATGATAATCCGCAATCACTATAAAGCGCTTGTCCGGATATTTCCGGAAAAGATGAAATATCATGGGCAGATTGTCAATGGGCGTCAGGGCTTTAGGCTTATTTTTCGTAATATGCCCCAACCTTGTTCCCTTGCCTCCTGCCTGCACGATGATGTAATCAATGTTCATATTTCCTACCTCGCTCCCTTCCGGGTCAGGACTACCAGTATCGTTTTCCCCATAATCTTTACATCCCAGAAGATATTCCAGTCCCGGATGTATTCGATATCCAGGGCGACGATCTCATCAAAATCCGTAATCTCGGATCTGCCGGAGACCTGCCAAAGACCGGTGATACCGGGCTTCACACTCATACGGGCGCGATGCTCGTCGCCGTATTTTTCCCACTCATCCTCCGTAGGGGGACGGGTTCCCACAAGGCTCATCTCGCCTTTAAGGACATTCCAGAACTGGGGGAATTCATCCAGGGAGGTGCGCCTGATAAAATGGCCGACGCCCTTTATAATGCGGGGGTCGTCGTCAATCTTAAAAATAAGGTCGCTTTCTGCCTGATTCTGCCCTCGCAGATCCTCCTTGCGCTCCTCCGCATCCGGATACATGCTTCGGAATTTATACATACGGAAAGGCTTTCCGTTCTTGCCGATGCGGGTCTGGGCGAAAAATATGGGACCGGGGCTCTTTATATATATGATGGGTCCTAAAATGATAATGAGTACAAGAGTTATGATGCATCCCACGATACCTCCTGCGATATCCATAAGACGCTTTATTATGGCATCTCTGGCGGATACAAGATGAACTCCGGATGTAAGGACATAGTTCCCGCCGACCTTCTCGATATACTGCTGACCGTAAGGGTCAAGACCGTCCATATCCATGGAAAGATGGATGGTAATCCCCAATTCCCCCAGCTTCTGGAAAAGGCTTTGGGGCAAATATGCATTCTGGGGGCTTAGGACAAGCACCTCGTCTACCCACTGCTGGCGGATAAAGTCTATGAAATCCTCCTCCCGGCCTATGACCTGGATTCCCAGATATTCTTCGATTTTCGGAACAAGGATATCGCAGATATAGATTGTTGAAAGATGAATACCCCGAAAATACGGGTCTGTAAGCCAGTCTTTAGTTATTTTCTTCATGTCCTCTTCGGAGGCGATAATAACCATAGAACGGGTAGAAAGCTTGCCCGTCACCTTAAGATAATGCTTCAGGGAAAATCTTGCGACCAGCGTAAGCAGGGCGTACAAGCCCGCAGAAAATCCCAAAAGCCGTCTGGAATACATTCCGGACGAATGGGCAAGATACAAGAGAAATATATTAAGCACATAGACCAAAATCACATGGCCGATAGTGCGTGTAATCTCGGAAAAGATGCCCCGGCGCAGCACATCCCTAAAGGACTGACCCACGAAAACCACCGTAACATCGCATATGACAAGAAGCGCCCACTCATTTAAATACATATGAGCGACGCCTACATCCAGTTCATTCCCCAAATACATCCTGGTGCAATAGAATGCAATGGTCAGCATCAATATGTCAATCAGAATAAAATCCCAATGTTTAAGCCATCCGCTCAGGGATTTATTATACATAATCGCCTCCTAGTCCCCGGAGTCCGTGCCCTTAAACGCCCAGAGCTTGTTGATAAAGAAATTAATCGGCACACTCACCACAAGATTCACAAGGGGAGCGATATATTTTGAAATGCCAAACACATTTATCCAAATATACGAAAGCACATTGGCAAGGATAATCCCCGTAAAGGCATATGCTATATAAGTCTTAAGCAATGTCTTCCAGGGGTTCCTTGTCTGCCCCTCTTCCACCTTAAAGACAAAAGCGCCGTTTAGCAAATAAGACGACAGGACGCTAAGCACAAAAGCCACCGTATTTGCCGCCACAAAATCCCAGGAAACGTCATACGGCTCCAGGAAAAGCAGCACCAGCACATTAAGCACATAGCTGATAATGGTATTCGTAAACCCCACAAGACCGAACTTAACGAATTGCAAAAAAGCCTCCTTCGCCTCGTCCGTCAGCTCCTTCCCAAGAATCTTAAACAAAATCCCAAGAAAAAATATCGATATTTTTTCTATTATGTTCCATGAAAATATGGCTAGGTGTTTCATTTATTGTAAAAAACTTTCTATTTGTTTATCTGTAACGACTGTAACATCCTCGCCCCTCATGTATGCCGCCGACCATTCCACTATGGATTCCATGGTGTCGGTCACATTCCAGCAGGGCGTCCAGCCGAATACTCTTTTTATTTTTGAGCAATCAAGCTTGAGGAATCCCGCTTCGTGGGGTCCCCCGTCGTATTTATCTATCCATTTTATGCTGTCGCCGGTGACTTCATTCCACTTGTCACAAAAAAGCGTTACCAGCTGTCCCGTAGTCCAGCAGTCCTCTTCGTTGGGTCCCACATTATAGTGCCCGGCATATTTTTCTTTATCCTCATATTGCTTCATGGCAATCATAAGATAAGCCGTAACCGGCTCCAAAACATGCTCATAAGGTCTGGTGGAATACGGGTTTCTTACTATAATATCAGCCCCTTCCTGTGCCGCCCGGATACAGTCGGGAATAATCCTGTCTGCGGCAAAATCACCGCCGCCTATAACATTACCCGCCCGTGCCGTAGACACGGCCACCGGCATATCATTAAAGAATGACTGAATATAAGAGCTCGTGACAAGCTCCGAGCAGGATTTTGAATTCGAATAGGGATCGTAGCCGTTAAGCTCTTCGTTTTCCCGATATCCCCACTCCCATTCTTTGTTTTTATAAACCTTATCCGTGGTTACATTTACAAAAGACTTTACGCAGGGATTTTGTCTTACACATTCACAGATATTGACCGTTCCCATGACGTTGGTCGCATATGTCCCCACGGGATCCTTATAAGACTCCCGCACAAGAGGCTGCGCCGCCATATGTATCACTATCTCCGGCTGCGCTTCACCAAACACCTTAATCATATGCTCAAGGTCACGCACGTCGCCTGTTACATGATTAATCTTTTCCGAAAGCCCCAGCATATCAAAAAGCGAAGGATCCGTAGGCGGCTCCAAGGCATATCCCGTAACGGCCGCCCCCTCTTTAAGCAAAAGCTCACACATCCAGCTTCCCTTAAATCCGGTATGACCGGTTATGAGTACTTTTTTGTTTTTGTAGAATGAAAGATTCATAATTTAGAAAACTCCGTAAAATCGCAAGATTTTGTGTTATAATTAATTTCATAAACACGCTAGATATTTTATCATTTAAGATAAGATGTGTCAAAAAAAGCCATATTCAATAACATCTCTGATTTCAAGGAGAAACAGATGGAAAAAGCCAAACTCACAATCTCCATAGTTGTATACAAATCCTACGCCGACATATTGCTGCTTCTAGATGATATAGAAAAATATGTATCAAAGGATTTAAACAAGCAAATATATATCGTAGATAACAGCGCCTTTCCAGAAGGCAACCCTGACCGGGACGATTTTTGCCGCCGCCTGTCAAAATACGCCGACGTTAAATATATTGACGCAGGGGGAAATATAGGTTTCGGTGCGGGACACAATCTGATTCTTACGCAGACAGACAGCAAATACCATGCCATAGTAAATCCAGATATACGGCTTAAAGACGATGCCTTCTCCAAAATAATATCTTATATGGATGAAAACCCGGATGTGGGTATGACAATCCCACGCCTTACTGATGATAAAGGCAATCTGCAATCGGTTTACCGAAGAGAATTAACCGTTATAGATATGTTTCTTCGCATGTTTATAAAAAAAGGCTTCAAAAAACGTAAGGCCTATCACACCATGCAGGATATGGATTATACAAAGCCCTTTAATGTACCCTTCGGACAGGGAAGTTTTCTTGTGATACGTACTGATTTGTTAAAGAAACTAAACGGGTTTGACGAAAGGTTTTTCCTTTATATGGAAGACGCCGACCTTTGCAAAAGAGTAAATCAAATCTCCCAACTAATGTATTATCCGGGAGCCGAGGCCATCCACAACTGGGAGCGCGGCTCATATAAAAACAAAAAGCTTTTTATAACTCACGTAAAATCAATGATAAAATATTTCGGGAAGTGGGGGATTTTTCATCCAAATAAGTAAAGACCCAGCTTGCGTAAAAATCCGGATTTACCTCCGCCGCAGCTTTTATAAAAATTAATCCGCTGACCCTTCGGAAGTTCAAAAAGCCTGCTCATAATAACAGCCTCGGGAGCATCTGCGTATGTAAGGTTATATGCTTCAACAAAGGCTTTCATTTGATTTTGACGCTCAATCAGCGAACGCCGGGCAGATTGGAATTTTTCTTTAAAATATGCAGCGCTTAATACACGAGTTGCCCCCAGAGCATTCGCTTCATGCTGGCGGTATTTTACCATAGCAGCATCTATGTATGAAATCCTGCCAAAATACGCCGCCACCAGGGCAAGCCAATAATCATGCATGATGATATCCCTGCGCTCAACGCATTGAAGCGCCTTTTCCACAAGGGCTCGATTTGCCATCATTGCGCATCCTGTCACAATGTTTTGAAGCATAAGCTCATTAAAACTCATCCTCGCCATATCCAAAGTCTGATAAGTCGACATGCGATCAACTATGAGATTATCAGATTCATCAATAAGCGAAACATCCGAAAAAACCAGACAGGGCGTCTCATCTTCTGCCTTATTTCCCCCGCCATGCTCTGCTTCAGCCTCATACATTTTTCGACGGAAAATCTCTATCTTATCCTGCTCCCAGATATCATCCTGATCGCAGAAAAAATAACAATCCGCCTCTGCATTCTCCATCAGATAAAAGAAATTATCCCGGGCGCTTCCTGTGGGCGCACCATCCAAAATTACGATTTCATCCGGATATTCAGATTGATATTTGCGCAAAATATCCACCGTTCCATCCGAAGAGCCGTCATCATGTGCATAAATCACCCAATCCCTGTCTGTCTGCGCAAACAGGGAATCAAGCTGTCGTTCAAGAAATTTTTCGCCGTTATATGTCGCCAAGAGGATAGCGGTATGAGGTTTAACGTTTAGCATAACGTTATCATTTTATAACATTTTGTGTAAATAAACAATAGTTTAACCTGTATAACTGCAGCGGCCTTATATTTCGGGATAACACTCCTCAATAGTAACGTAACATAAGATCATATATGCAATAACTTGCATATATAACTGAAGCCACAGAAGCTACACTCACCAACAATTTTTGAGAAATATATTTTCTTAAAACAGCAACCATCCTGTAATCACTGATGTAATATCCCACAAAAGGAAATAAAGGTATAAGATATCTCCACTGTACACCTGAAATCGTTTCACTCCCTACAGGTGTATATGCAACATAGAGTGCAGTAGCAACCCAGCAGGATGATATAAATGCAATAATAAACGTCCATACTCTTCGTTTAAAAGTAGTAATCTCTGCATCTCCATGTTTCTTATCCAAAAAAACAACTACAATGCAAAAAACAATAAACTGCAGTGAAAATCCCCCTACACCTAAATATGCGAAACTGCTAACGGATACCGTCGCATTAGCCAGCCCCCAATAATATTTTAAAAAATTCATTAAAATAATTGCATATTTAAGAGGATGTGACAAAATAAACGCCACCTGCATTCCTGAATCAACGCCGTCTCCACCTCTCATATCGTTTCCGCCCGCACCCGTCATCAGATACGGCGCTATGAAAGACAATGCAACTACAACAAACGTAAAAATAACAATGAATTGATATTTCTTTTTAGAAAGATTACATGATAACTTATTTTTATCTATAAAAAGCACTGAAAGAATCATAAAGAAATAAATAGGTTTAGCCGCAAAACCTAAAGCAAATATCAAACATATCCTGATTATATCTTTCAATTCCATCTTTCTATTGGCATCCTGAAGAATCCCAATATAATCTGCAAAAGCGTACATCGGCAGAGCAATCCCCCATGGATCATACGAATAATTGGCCATAAGAAACAATGTTGTAGGGAACATAGAAATCATAAAAAAAACCAATCTTCCGGATTTTATTTTTTTCAATGAAAAATACAGAAAAACCGAAAACAATATAACTCCCGCCCAGCGTCCAAGCGCAAATACATATGTATATTTTATACCCATTCCACGGGCAAAAAACAAAACTATAGCTTCAGGCAAATAAGCAACCATATTCATTCCGATCGAAGCGGGTGTATGTTCATATTTGCTTCCTTCATCATATAATTTATTGACTTTATTTTCATAATCCCCTGTACTTCCGGAAAATATTTTTTCTATAATATTATCATCTTCTGAATACACAACATTTATAAGCAATGAATCTGCTTCTAAAAAATTATTATCACTTAAATGAGATATTTGAAGGCTGCTTTCATAATGAATCTGATCATCCCACGAAATACCGCTTCCCATCGGAAATGCGAACGAATACATAGTCCCTACTAAAAATACAACCCCTGCAAGGAAAAAGCTTTCTGACAATTTATTAAAAAAATACAATCCTAACATATATAACACAGCATTAATTACGAATACAAAAACAAATTGTCTTATCAAATGGCTGTGAAAAATACCAAATTGATATAAAACTCCGGTAACAAATGCCGAAATTAATATAAGAGATCCTGCCATTATGATTTGCATTATAATTTTCTTCTTCATTGATAAGATAACATCTCTATTACTTATCAAAATATTAAAGAAGAAAAAAACAAAGAATGCAATTAAATATCTTGCCACACATGTTTCAACGGGATAATTACCTAGATTTTTTAAATATATCCATAAAG
>CAJOQM010000100.1 GCA_905236845.1 uncultured Lachnospiraceae bacterium
TCGACAACTGTAAATCAGCGGTAGTTTTTTCGTTATGAGGGGATGATATCACACCAAGGGTTACAGAAAGGATACACTCGCTGACTGCTTATTTGATATTTTCTTACAAATACCGCATATTAACGCATATGTAAGAATTAATCAGCTTCTGTTTCGGATACAATCTATAATTTTCTTACAAATGGCAAGAATCGAAACAAATGTAAGAAATTTTAATCCGAAAAATCACCTGAATAGGTTCTGGTAGCCATTACAAGCGGCAAAACTTCTTACATTCTGTCCTAAATCCGGTAATATGTAAGAAAAGCGACTAATTCCCTCGTCTATTCAGAAAGATTTTTCTTACATATTAATCATATATTCTAATTTGTAAGAAGTCACCTAAAACTAACCCCTTCCGCCGCAGAGTCAGATTATCTAAAAAGGTCTTAATTTACAGAGATTATTTCACAGAGTCTATAGAAACGGCACCATATATACCGCAATATAGTTATCTGGCGTCAGCAACAAGGTATTTGATTGCCTTACTTGTGTGGGCAAAATCAATCATGATATGTGATTTAAACTCTCTTTTTGCGAATTCTTCCGATATTGTGGACTTACCGACTCGTCTTGCTCCCTTAATCAACAAAGCGTATTTATCACTTTGATTTTCCTTCCACTCAAGAATCTCGCTATAAATTTTTCTTTTAAATACAGGGTTTTCCTTCTTTTAAACCACCTTTCAAAAGAAAGTATAACGCAAATCCCCGTTTGTACAAACGCATATCTTACCTGAATCCCCGTTTATATAACTTAATTTTCCTCACGAATCCCCATTCGTTTTGGAGTTTACAACCGCTCTCATCTGAATAAGAAACAGTTGCCTCGTATTCTCATCCAAGGGAAAATACGATGTACAGGCCTGTCGTATCCTGCGGAACTATATGGAAACAAAAATGACATTGAAAGAATAAACCGGAAGATAATCGGGCTAAAAATTCCTCCCTGTCGAAAATAACAGCGGGGAGTTTTCTTGATAAGGTCATTCATTCGGATGGTACTCAATAATACAGATATTTCCGCCGGTTGTGCGCAAGTGCAACGCATGAGATGACTGACGCAAATATTTCCGCCACTGTAATCGAGAGCCAGATGCCGTTTTCTCCTAATACCATTGGCAGGAGAATGACAGACAGAAGCTGGAATACAAGGGTTCGTGTGAAGGAAAGTGTGGTCGATACCCGTCCGTCGTTAAGTGCAACAAACATCGCCGCTGCGAAGATATTGAACCAGCATAGGAGAAATGACCATGAGTAAAGCCGGATGGCGTTTGTGGTAAGGGACATCAAGCCCTCATCGTAGCTTACGAAAATGGATGCCAGTCCGCTTGCGAATATCTTTATCAGTGCGGTCAGGAAAATGGCAAAAGTCGCAAGTGCGGTCATGCTCTTTTTGAACAGATTTTTGATTTCATCGTAGTTCTTCGCACCGAGGTTATATCCATACACGGGAGCGATTCCGACGGAGTATCCCATATAGATTCCTGTGGCAATATAGCTTACATACATGACAATCCCGTAGGCGACCACACCGTCCGAGCCAATCCTCTGCATCAGTACTTTGTTAAATGCGATGCCAACCAGTGAGACTGATGCGTTATTGATAAAGTCCGCAAAGCCGTTTGCGGCGGTCTTCTTTATGATGAAGCTGTTCCATTTTGCCTTGGTAAACCACAGCAGATGGTTTTTTTCATGATAAAGTAGACAAGCGGGATGATGTCTCCGATGGATTGTCCGATTACCGTTGCTGCCGCAGCCCCGGCGACTCCCCATTTAAAAACCACAACAAACAGCGCATCCAGCACAATATTTGTGACACCGGAGGAGATGGCAATCAACATACCCATCTTCGGGCGCTCAGCTACGACAAGAAAGTTCTGAAACAGGATCTGCAGCATGAAAAAAGGAAGCGCCGGGACAAGAATCCTGCCGTAAATAATGCAGTTTTCCCGTATAACGCCTTTCGCACCCATTATATCCGCAATGACCGGTACAAAGATAAAAACCACTGTTCCGATAAAGACAGCCAATGCAAGAATCACATAGATTATCAAAGAGAACTGGTCTCTCGCATCTTTATCCCGCTTTTCGCCGAGTGTTTTAGAGATGAGGGCACTGCCGCCGGTACCCGCCATGAAGGCGATGCAGCTGACCAGCAAGGTGACCGGCATGATGAGGTTGACCGCTGCGAAGGCATCGCTTCCGGCGTAATTAGAGATAAATAATCCGTCTACGATGCTGTAAATGGAAGATATTACCATCATCAGGATAGACGGTATCGTAAAGCGAAGCAGACGCCCGTAATCAAAATGATCGGACAGCTGTATTTTTGATGTCTCCATGTCGTTTCGTCCTTCCTTATGCATTTTCGATTTTCTCATCAAGCCTCTTCACAAGAGAACGGAGGAGGTCAGGGAAGGTCTCTGATTGCATTGTTCCCCGCTTTCGTGAAGCATATACAAAATCCGAAAGGCGCAGTCCGACAAGCCGAGCCTTGTGGATGCCGCAGGGTAGATGGCGTTGCACTCCTTGCAAGGCCGATTGTATTTTGAAATATATTTGCGTGTTGATTTCACTTAATCGACCTCCGGACCTGACTTCGTCGAAATCGGATAAGTATATTATGATCCGAAATCGAATAAGTTTCAAGGTATTATATCCGGTCTGCCTTAAAACCGTTTTCAATCAGCTCTTTGACAGTGAGGTTATTCCCTTGCCAAGGGGAATGACGGAGGCTGTGTAATCTCAAATATGTTGCGGAAAAAATGGGGCGAGGGTATAATTGTCGGAGCTAGAATAATAATTTCTATTGAATGACAATAAGCAGCGGGTGAAAAAGCGGTTGTAAAAAGACCGGTTCTTATTATGGATTATGCGGTACTTGACGGATTTAAGGAAGATGCGTAGAGAGCAGCCTTTGAGCAGATTAAAAGAAATTCGTAAATATGTGGATTTGCTCCGCAAGGCAACGAGGAGTGATAATTATGTTCTTTGAATACGGAGAGAAGGAAACTGAATATCTTAAATCAAAGGATGCCTGTCTTGCGGAAGTCATTGAAAAGGTCGGTCATATTGAACGAGCTGTAGACAGCGATCTTTTTTCGTCTGTTGTCCATCATATCATTGGTCAGCAGATTTCCACCAAGGCGCAGCAGACCATCTGGCAGCGTATGAATGATACATTTGGTGAGGTGACGGCAGAGACAGTCGGGAACGCCTCGGTTGATGAGCTGCAGTCTCTTGGCATGACCTTTCGCAAGGCGGAGTATATCCGGGATTTCTCGATGAAAATCATAACCGGTGAATTTGACCTTGCGGCGGTTGAAGGTATGACGGATGAGGATGCCATTTCCGCACTTGCGTCATTGAAAGGTATCGGTGTGTGGACTGCGGAAATGATCCTGCTTTTCTGTTTACGCAGACCGAATATCTTAAGCTACGATGACCTCGCCATCCGGCGGGGGATGCGTATGGTTTATCATCACAGAAAGATTGACAGGAAGCTGTTTGAAAAATACCGCAGACGGCTGTCACCGTATTGCAGTGTGGCGAGCCTGTATTTCTGGGCTGTTGCCGGAGGTGCGATACCGGAAATGAAGGACTATGCACCGAGGAAAAAATCAAAATAACGAAGCGTTGCCGTCTAATGATTGGATTGCCATTGCGTTGGCATATCACGTCTGGCTTAATCGGCATGTTTCTGACAACATTCAGGCATGAAGGTAAGACTCTGATAAAAAATGCCGGCGGAACCATGGAGATATCCACCGGGGAGTCATTTGTGCTTATGATAAGCCTGCCGCAGGCAAGCATTCGGTTCAGTTATTTTGCGATCGCTATACTAGCTATTTCAATACCGCATAAACAAGCTCCGGGATTTTCTCCCTGATCGACTCGAGCTCGTTTTCCGTCTCGAATTGAAATACTATCTTTGCTATGGGGCGTATGGCAGATACGATTTCCTGTACTCTGTCGCCTTCTTTTTGGCCGTGGAGATAGCGGTAATGGATAATCCCGGAGCTTAAATTATCGTCTATATGGATATGATCCGGCACCCCGTCCTTAAAGCTGAATACCGAATATGAAAGGATATTATTATGCGCCCTTTGGAAATGCTTTAATTCCTCATAATAGCTCAGGTCTCCTACTGCTGTGGTGATTAGCAGACGGGTTAGATTTACTCCGCAATAATCCTGTATGTCCTGAGGGTTATAATGACCTGCCTGGCGGGGGTTTATTTCTACGATAAAAAACCTCCCCTCCGGAGTGAAGAAACCCTCGATATTATATTCTCCGATGGCAGATCCGGAAGCCTCTATCACGGCTGTTACCGTGCGCTTAAATTCTTCGCATTCCCTCTGGCTTAAATGAACGGGGTATACGTAATAAACCGGCCTTAAGGGAGCTCGGGGCAGCCGATAGCAGTAGCGTATCCCGTCCCATATGATGTCCCCGTTTATAAAGACCCCGACAGACTGGGAGATAGAGATAGTATATGCCGGGGATGAGAGCGTTAATTCGTATAAGCAATATGACACCTATTCTTATAAGGATGATTTCAACGGGGAGATAACCTCCTGCAACTGGATGAGCAAGCTTCCGGATTCTATGGCTCTTACGGATATCAGCATTCCGGGCGTCCATGACTCCGTAACGGTCAAGATGAAAGACCACAATCATTATTCGCAATGCCAGCAGCTGAATATCAGAGATCTCCTGTCCGCCGGCGTGCGTTACTTTGATATGCGTTTTGCATATGAGGATAACAGGCTGATTAATGAAAATGTAAGTGAACTAACAGTTTAATTTTGAAAAAATTTCCCTGCCCTTTTCACTGACATATATCTGAAGAGCGGGGGATACATTATAGCATAGAAGTTGAGCGCATTATACATATCTTTAATGATGTTGGCAATAAACTCCCGGTTAAGTGACAAATATTATTTCACAAGGTATAATGAAGCCTCTTAATGAGCCAAGGACGAAGTCCGCCGGTGAATTATAGAGCTTCAAATGCCCTTGTGGTATAATGAAGTCTCTTGGCGAAAACAAGCGAAGCGCAGTTTGAGTCTTAGAGCTTCA
>CAJOQM010000101.1 GCA_905236845.1 uncultured Lachnospiraceae bacterium
GCGAACCTAGCGATAGGACGAGTTCCGCAGACTGCGCAGCAGTCGAGGACATTGTTTGAGCGACTGGCACCCACCTGACGCATAATAAAGTTCAATTAAAATTAATCAGCGTTTCCTTAGATTCTCATTGCTAAGCAGCTTCTATCATTATTTCGCCGAAAACATCATCCTGAACAGCTTTTACTTCTCCTGTCTTTATCATTTCAAGAAGGGCAAGAAACGTAACTATCATGGTAAGCTTTCCAGGCGCCTTGTCAAAGGCCTCCCGGAAAGTAAATTTCTTACGCTTTGTAACCATTCCCCGAAGCGTATCAAGCCTATCTTCCAAAGTCACGGTCTCCTTTTCTATCCTGCCGAATCCGCTACGCACTTCATCTACCCTGTCAAGCTTTCTTCGCATAAGCTCCGTAAACATCTCCTCAAGGTCGGACATGGATATACCCTCGAAAAGCTCCGCAGGATCCGGCATGGAATTCTTATCCTTAAGATTCTCCGGATAAGACCTGTGGCCATACCAGACATTTACAGCATCTTCCTGGTATTCCCGAAGGAGCAATGACAAAGCCTTTGCCATCTTGTATTCTATAAGGCGCTCCACAAGCTCCTCTCTTGGGTCAATCTCCTCGCCCTCCTTATCGTATTCGGGCGGAAGGAGCATCTTTGTCTTTATTGCGACCAAGGTAGAAGCCATTACGAGAAATTCGCTTGCAAGATCCATATCAGAGGCCTTAAGCTGCTCTACATATTCCAGATATTGCTCCGTAATCTGTGCAATGGGAATATCATAAATATCGATTTTGTCTTTTTCTATCAGATGAAGAAGAAGATCCAAAGGGCCTTCAAAAACCCCCAGTCTGAAATCCGGTTTTTGTGCAGTCATCAAAACACCTTTCTATCCTTCCGTAAGCCCGTCAAGTCCGGGAACGGCAGTCAGGGAATAGTTCGTATAATATATCACATATCCCGGCTTTGCGCCATTGGGCTTTTTCACATTTTTCCTCTCGAGGTAATCTATTTCAACCTTTGGCGAATCTTTGCCTGCGGAGTAATACGCCGCCAAAGCCCCCGCTTCCTCATAGGCTCTGTCCGTAAGCTCCCGCCCTTCAGTCTTAACCACCACATGAGATCCGGGCATCTGCTTTGCGTGGAACCACCAATCCCCTCCGTTGGCGAATTTAAAAGTAAGTTCGTCATTTTGAATATTATTCTTTCCCACATACATATGGAATCCGTCGGAAGAAATATAATGCAGGGGCTTTGCTTTCTCCATGCGCTTTGCCCCCTTTTCAAATTTCCTTTTCTTTACATATCCCGCCTCAAACATTTCCTCCCGGATCTGGGCCAGATCCGCCTCGGAAGAAGCAGTCTCTATGGATTGCTGAATGGAAAGCAGATGATCCCAGTCCTCCTTTGTCTGCTTTATCTGCTCGGTCAGAGCTTCATAAGTCCTCTTTAATTTATTATATTTTTCATAAGCCTTATTGGCGTTTTCCATGGGGCTTAGGTCTTTATCAAGGGGAATAATTACATCCTTTCCGGTATTATAATCATTTACCGTAACCTTATCCGCCCCGGCCTCTATCATATAGGCATAGGCCGTAAGCAGTTCTCCCCGCATGCGGAATTTATCCCGCTTTTCCGTATCCTTAAGCTGCTTTGCCTGAATATCGTATTTCTTAACCGTGCGCTCCAATACTGTCGCCACAAGCTTCCGCAAATCCGAAGACTTTTGGCGCATGCGGCTGTAGGATTCCTTTGCAAAATAAAATTCCTTTAAAACAGCGGAGATATCCTCGCCCTCTTTTGCCAGCTTATCCTCATACATACTTATGTGTATGGCGCAAAAATCCACAGGCTCATCCCCGTCATATATAATATTCGGGGAAAACTCACCCTTTGAAACCGCGCCAATAAGATCTTCAAAAGATTTATGCACCCTTTTAAAAGCCTCATCGCCAAGAGCCGATACCGGCACATCGGGATCCGCCCCCGCCCTAAAGCACACCTCTCCCGATACAAGAGGTGAAATCCCCGCAAAAGAAGCGCTTATTGCCTTTGCCACAGGAGAATTTTGCTTTATCATCAAAAGCCCCTTAAAATTCATAAAGGAAATCTCCTTAAAAGGATCTGCCTTCTTAAGGTCCTCCGGGATAAAATATTTCCGCCCGGGAAGCACTTCCCGAAGGGAGGATACATTTGCGGAAATCCGTTTTATGGCATCTATTATGATATCGTTTTCGTCGCAAAATATGATATTTGAATATTTTCCCATAAATTCGGCATAAAGGACGCCCTCCGTAAGGTCGCCCATCTCGTTATAATGGGACACGGCAATGCGGATAATCCTGTCTCCGCCTACCTGGGATACCTCGGTAATCTTGCCATTTGAAAGATGCTTTCGAAGGAGCATACAAAATGCAGGCGCCTGCATGGGGGCCTTTTTGTTATCCTCTGTAAGGTAAGCCACCGGCAGGGAAGGGTTTACCGAAAGAAGGAGCCTTTTGTTTCCCGAAGGTCCCTTTAAAGTCAGGATTATCTCGTCCTTTTCGGGCTGAATAATCTTTGAAATCCTGCCGTCCTTATATGATTTATTTATATCGTTAACCAGGTTAGCAATAACTAATCCATCAAAAGCCATTCTACTATCCTTTCACGGGTTTGGATGTCATACCGGCACAGGCGCAAGCACATACATGGCGCAGGCAGGTGGGCGCAAGTGTCACAGCCAGACATCTACACTCCCACATCCTCCGCAGCCGCCTTCAAAAGGTCGCTGTCTGCATATATATCCCCCAGTGCAAATACGGGGCTTCCGCTTTGGCGGACTCCGAAATAGTCCCCGGGACCCCTGAACTTTAAGTCTTCTTCTGCTATATAAAATCCGTCGTCTGATTCATGCATTATTTCCAGGCGCTTTGCCACATTCTCCGAATCCGACTCATTAAGCAATATGCAGTAAGACTGCTCCTTTGAGCGCCCTACCCGGCCACGCAGCTGGTGAAGCTGGGAAAGCCCGAAGCGCTCCGCATTTTCTATCATTATAACAGTGGCATTGGGCACATTTATGCCCACTTCCACCACAGTCGTAGAAACCAGTATATCGGATTCCGCCGCCCCGAAAGACTCCATGATTTCGTTCTTTTCCGAAGGACTCATGCGTCCGTTTAGCATAGCTATCCTCACATCCTTTGGCAGCGTTTCCTTTAACTCATCTACATAATCCGTTACATTATGGGCATCTACCGCTTCGCTTTCTTCTATAAGGGGACAAATGATATACGCCTGATGTCCCTTTTTTATCTCTGAATATATCAGCTTATAGGCGGTCATCCTGTCCCTTTCGCCGATGACAGCTGTCTTTATGTGAAGCCGTTCGGCAGGCTTATTAGTCATACGGGATATGTCAAGTCCTCCGTATAAGATCATGGAAAGCGTCCTTGGTATTGGGGTTGCGCTCATCTGGAGTATGTGGGGGCATTGCCCCTTTGCCGCAAGGCTCTCCCTCTGGTTTACACCGAATCTGTGCTGTTCGTCCGTTACAACAAGCCCAAGTGACGATATTTCCACTCCCTCCTGAAACAAAGCCTGGGTTCCCACTGCCATTACCGGCTCTCCCGACGAAAGCTCATCAAGCGCCTCATTTCTTGCGCTTCCTTTTACAGATCCCTTTAAAAGCACGGCCTTGCAGGGCAGATCATGCTCCGATACAAATTTGCATAAAGACTCGTAATGCTGATCCGCAAGGACTTCCGTAGGCGCCATAAGGGCTGATGAATAGCCGTTTTCTGCAAATGCAGCCATGATAATAAAGGCGACAATGGTTTTCCCCGAGCCCACATCTCCTTCCAGAAGCCGCCTCATCCTGCGGTTTGACGCTATATCCTTTCGTATCTGCGCTATAGCGTCTGTCTGGGAATCCGTAAGGGTATAGGAAAGCCCGCCGTCAGCTATTGCCTCCGACATGGGCGCATCCTTTATAACGGCGCAGTTTGGCTCAATCTTATTTTTATCCCTTTCCCTGCGAAGAGCTGTCAGAAATTCATAAAACTCCTGATATACGAACTTTCTCCTTGCCCTGTCAAACTCTTCCCGGCTTTGGGGAAAATGCATATTCCTAAGAGCAATATCATTTCCCGGGAAATCATATTTTGCAAGGATTTTATCGGGAAGGCTTTCCGGTAATGACAGTCCGCTTTCAAAAATATTATTAATCGCCTTTGTAACGGCTGCGTTCGTAAGTCCTCTTGTAAGAGGATATACAGGCTGGAGCCTTTTTGTAAGAGCGTCGTAATCGGCTGTCTCAAAAACCTTCGGATGATCCATGGAAAAATTGCTGCCTTTGCTTTCGACGACGCCGTAAAAAATATATTCTCCGTCCATATGAATCTGCCGGGCTATATACGGCGCCCGAAACCAGGTCAGGCGAAATCCGGAAAAACCGTCTGTGGCGTTACACGTCACAATGGCTATCCGCCCCTTTTTTACAAGGGGTTTCGACGTAACAGTAAGCCTAAGAGCGCAGAGCTTTCCCGTCTCAAAAAGCCCCTCTGACACTTCGGGATACGAAGTAAAGGCACGGGGAAAAAATGAGAGCATATCCGATACCGAATATACTCCCAAACGGTTTAACAAAACAGTAGTCTTGTTTCCCACGCCTTTTATGCAGCTTACAGAATCGTTAAGTTCCATTTCACTCCACTGAAATTATATAGTAATAAACAGGCTGTCCGCCCTCATACATTTCTATCTCGCAATCGGGGCAAATATCTTTGGCGATTTCAAGAACCCTCGTAGCAGCATCCACGTCTACATCTGCGCCGTAATAAATGCTTATCATTTCGGAATCTTCATCCGTGATGTTTTCAAACATCTGCTTTATAACGGATTCAATGCCCTCGCCTGCGCAAATAAGTCCGGAATCCCCGATAGCCATGATGTCGTTTTCCTTTACGGAAATACCCTCGATGGTGGTATCCCTTACGGCGTAAGTCACCTGAGCCGTAGTTACCATGGAAAGGCTTTCAACCATATGCTCTTCGTTTTCTTCGGGAGTCATTTCCGGCACGAAATCTATCATGGCGGTAATTCCCTGGGGCACGGTCTTTGTAGGGATTACCACAGCCTTCTTGTCCTCACATATGCTTGCTGCCTGGTTTGCGGCAAGGATAATGTTTGAGTTGTTGGGAAGGATAAATACAGTGTCCGCATTTATGCTCTCAAGGGCTTTCATAAAGTCGTCCGTGCTGGGGTTCATGGTCTGCCCGCCGCTAATTACAACATCGGCGTCAAGATCGTTAAATATAGTGGTAAGACCATCTCCCGCACAAACGGTAATAAATCCGTATTCCTTATGCTCGGATTTCACAGGCGCATCCGCCCCGGAAGCACCATCATTTGCTACGCCGGATGCATCTTCGCCGGCCTTTTTCGCCTCTTCTTCGGCCTTCTGCTCCGCCGCAAGCTTTAAAGAATCCTGGAAAAGCTTTTCCTGATGTTCCTCACGCATATTGTCGATCTTTATACGGCTTAAGGAACCCCGGGAAAGAGCCTTTTGCAATACGGTTCCCGGCTCGTTTGTATGCACATGAATCTTTATTATCTCATCATCGGGAACGAAAACTATAGAATCTCCCATGGAATTAAGGAAAACCTTAAATTCGTCAAGCTCATCATCATTAAGAGGTCTGTCAAGGACTATGATAAATTCGGTGCAATATCCGAATGTAATCTCTGCCTCGGTCTCTGCGGATATCTTCATGGGCTTGGGCGCAGATGATTCTACCGTAACCGATGAATAGTCAACATCCTTGCCCTCCATTACGTCAAGGCAGCCCTTAAGGAACATTACAAGTCCCTGTCCGCCGGAGTCCACTACGCCAGCTTCCTTAAGGACGGGAAGAAGGTCCGGGGTCTTCTCCAGGGAAGCTTCCGCCTGGGCTACTATTTTTTGACCCAGAGTCACAAAATCCTTTTGGCTGTATGCAAGCTCCCGCACGCAATCCGCAGTCTCCCTTGCAACGGTAAGAATCGTTCCTTCCTTTGGCTTCATTACAGCCTTGTACGCCGTATCCACAGCCTTTTGGAATGCTTCGGAGCAAAGCTTTACATCTATGGTGTCCGCATGCTCTATTGTCTTTGAAAATCCCCTCAAAAGCTGGGACAAAATAACACCCGAATTACCCCTGGCGCCCCGAAGGGAACCGGAGGACATTGCCTTTGCTATATCGGAAATCGAAGGGTTTTCCAGTGCCGAAACTGCGCCTGCCGCAGAAAGCACCGTCATCGTCATATTCGTACCGGTATCTCCGTCCGGCACGGGAAATACATTAAGCTCGTTTATATATTCTTTATGCGCTTCAAGATTTGCTGCACCGGCCAGGAACATCCTGGCCAAAAGCGCTGCATCTATTACTTCTGTACTCAAAACAAAATTCCTCCCAGATAAAATCGAAATACGTCAGTCAATTACCCTGACGCCTTCGATAAATATATTTATATCCTTTAATTTCATTCCCGAAAACTTCTCAACCCGATAGGTAACGGTTTCCGTAAGGTTGTCAATAACTGCGGGAATATTCACACCGTAAGAAATAATAAGATGGAAATCCAGCTCAATCTGGCCGTCCTGAATCCTGGCATTTATTCCCTTTGTAATCTTCTCTTTTTTCAAGAGATGAACTATACCGTCTGTCATTGATGTGGCGCCAAAGCCCACTATACCAAAGCATTCTACGGCAACGGAACCCGCAAACATGGATATTACGTCCACGCCTATGGAAACCTTGCCTCCTCTGCCGTTAATAACTTCGCTCATATATACCTCCTTAGGTTTTAAATGGCGTAAAATTTCGTCCGCCATTATACCACAATAATAAAATCCGCACAAGCAACCGGAGCTATAACGTATTATTTTGTTCGGGCGGCGCTATAAAAAAAATATAAAGCTTTGCATCAATAATATGTAAGACAACCATTGCGAACGACTGCAGTCTCGCAAGGACGTGGTCCGATTACTAAACTCAACTGCGGACTAAAGTCCTTGTTTCGTTAAGTTCCGGACAGGCGTCGTATGGACTCGCCGCGGACAGAAGTCCTTGCTCGTCGCATACTCTCGCTCCGGCGGCGCAACGCGTGCGAGAGTACAAGGCGAGGTCTTCCCGAGCCTGTACGACGCCTGTCAAACGCTTAATGAGTCAAGTGCAAAGCACGCAGAC
>CAJOQM010000102.1 GCA_905236845.1 uncultured Lachnospiraceae bacterium
AATAATACATACAGGAGCAAATTTATGACAGATTTAAAACAGACAGGAATTAACGCAAGAAGTGCGCAAAATGCCATGCGCCGAATTTCTTCAAAGCAAAAAAACGACCTTCTTATGGGGCTTGCCAATGTCCTTGAAAAAAAGACCCCGGCAATCTTGCAGGCAAACGGCGAAGATTTAAGAAGAGCTGTAATTAACGGCATGCCCGACGGACTTGTGGACAGGCTTACCCTTTCCGAAGAGCGTATAAGCGGCATGGCAGACGGTTTAAGGGATGTGGCAGGTCAGGATGACCCCATAGGCTCTGCAGAATATGTATCCGTGCGCCCCAACGGACTTCGCATTGAGAAAAGAAGAGTGGCTCTTGGAGTTATCGGCATTATATTTGAGGCAAGACCAAATGTTACTACTGACGCCTTCGGACTTTGCTTTAAGAGCGGAAACGTATGCATCTTAAGGGGAGGCTCTGATGCAGCCGGCTCCACAGAGGTTATTGTTAATATTATCCGGGAGGAGCTTGAGCGGCAGGGGCTTGATAAAAATATATGCCAGGCTCTTTATGATGTGGATCACGAAGGTCTTAAGGAATTTATGCAAATGACCGAATATGTAGACCTTCTTATACCGAGAGGCGGCGCCGGGCTTATAAGGAGCGTTGTAACAAACTCCCGTATACCGGTTATAGAGACAGGTACCGGCAACTGCCATATATATGTAGATGAAAGCGCAGATATGGATATGGCGGTTAACATAATATATAATGCAAAAACACAAAGGATAGGCGTTTGCAATGCCTGCGAATCAATAGTCATTCATAAAAATGTCGTTAATAAGCTGATGCCCGCCTTAAAGCAGCGCCTAAGCACAAAGAATGTTGAAATCAGGGGAGACGAGGTCATAAGAAGCGCAGCAGACGGAATTATCGAAGCTACGGAAGATGACTGGGGCACTGAATATCTTGACTATATTCTTTCCGCAAAGACTGTAGATTCCCTCAATGAAGCAATAGAGCATATTAACAGATATAACACCGGCCATTCCGAAAGCATTATTACGAATAATTATGAAAACGCCACCCGTTTTCTTAATGAAGTGGATGCATCCTGCGTCTATGTGAATGCTTCCACACGATTTACTGACGGCGGAGAATTCGGATTTGGTGCCGAAATCGGTATAAGCACCCAAAAGCTTCATGCAAGAGGACCTATGGGACTGGATGCCTTAACTACCACAAAATATTGCATTACCGGAAACGGACAGATCAGATAGGGCTTTATCAGGAGAGCGGAATGGATCGTTTGGATAAACTTGAAGCGGAAGCCATATATATAATGCGGGAAGTGGCGGCAGAATGCGAAAAGCCGGTAATGCTTTATTCCATAGGCAAGGATTCTTCGGTCATGCTGCATTTGGCTCTTAAGGCTTTTTATCCGGAAAAACTGCCTTTTCCATTCTTGCACATAAATACTACCTGGAAATTCCGTGAGATGATAGAATTCCGTGATAAAACGGCAAAGCATTATGGCTTGGAAATGCTTGAATATATTAATGAGCAGGGGGTAAAAGACGGGGTAAATCCCTTTACGAGCGGTGCGTCCTATACGGATATCATGAAGACAAAGGCATTAAGGGATGCTTTAAACAAATACGGCTTTGATGCGGCTTTTGGAGGCGGCAGAAGAGATGAAGAAAAATCCCGGGCAAAGGAGAGGATTTTTTCTTTTCGTGATGCAAATCAGGTCTGGGAGCCCAGACGCCAACGGCCGGAAATGTGGAAATGCTACAACACAAAAATAAATAAAGGCGAATCTATAAGGGTTTTTCCCATATCGAACTGGACTGAAAAAGATATCTGGCAGTATATCTTAAAGGAAAATATAGATATCGTTCCTTTGTATTTTGCAAAGGAGCGTCCTGTTATCCTGCGGGATGGGAATCTTATTATGGTTGATGATGACAGGCTAAAGCTCTGTCCCGGAGAAGAAATCATGACAAAAAAAGTCCGTTTCAGGACTCTTGGATGCTATCCTTTGACGGGGGCTGTAGAATCGGACGCCGACACGCTCCGAAAAATCGTAGATGAGACATTTTCTTTTGTGGAATCCGAGAGGGTAACACGGGTCATAGATTTTGACGGGGGCTCCGCCAGCATGGAAAAGCGCAAGCAAGAGGGATATTTTTAATGGCTCAAAAAGTAAACTCCGGACTGTTAAAATTTATCACCTGCGGCAGTGTGGATGACGGAAAATCCACTCTTATCGGTCATATGCTTTATGACGCAAAGCTGATTTTCGCTGACCAGAAAAAGGCTTTGGAGCTGGATTCAAAGGTTGGGTCTTCCGATGGCGGGATTGATTATTCTTTGCTTCTTGACGGACTTATGGCTGAAAGAGAGCAGGGCATAACCATTGATGTTGCCTACAGATATTTTTCCACGGAAAACAGATCCTTTATAGTGGCAGATACTCCCGGACATGAGGAATATACGCAAAATATGGCGGTGGGAGCTTCATTTGCGGATCTTGCCGTAATCCTTGTTGATGCATCAAAAGGATTGCTTACCCAGACAAAGCGTCATACAAGGATATGCTCTCTAATGGGAGTAAGGCACCTGGTCTTTGCCGTAAATAAAATGGATATGGTGGATTATAATCAGGATGTTTTCCTTAATATTAGGAGGGATATCCGTTATCTTGTGGCGGAATTTGAATATGATTCCCTCTGCGTGATACCCGTTTGCGCAACGGCCGGAGATAATATTACAAAACTATCCCCAAACATGGACTGGTATCAGGGACCGGCGCTGCTTCAATATCTTGAAAGAATAGATGTTTCTGAAATTTCTGCGGATGTTAAGGGGGGCGTATTGCCTGTGCAAAGGGTATGCCGGCCCAACAAGGATTTTCGCGGCTTTCAGGGAGAGGTTGCGGAAGGAAAGATATCGGTAGGAGATAAGATTACTGTTCTTCCCAGCGGTGAAAGTGCCCATGTTGAATCTATATTGCTTGCCGATAAGAAGGCTCGTAGCGTATCTAAAGGCAATCCTGTAACATTGACCCTGGATAAAGAAATAGATATATCCCGGGGATGCGTTATTTACAGGGATTTTACTCTTAATGCCGGCACGGAATTTGTCGCCGATATATTGTGGATGGATGATTGCAATCTTATATCCGGGAGGAATTATTTACTTAAGCTTGGGACTCAGACGGTTCCTGCTGCCGTAAGCTCTATAGAATATGCTGTTGATGTGAATTCGGGAGAAAAAAGCGCAGCTATAATGCTGGAAAAAAATTCTCTTGCAAGATGCCGTATTATGACAGGGAAATCCCTTGTATTTTTGGAATTTGAAACCTGCAGGGATCTTGGCGGATTTATACTTATTGACAGGCTTACTCATGCTACCTGCGCCTGCGGAGTGATAAGGGATGCCGGAAAAGACGAAAAGAATCTTACCTGGCATAATATGGATATTACACGGTCTCTTCGTGAGGGAACACTGGGACAGAAGGCTTTTACCCTTTGGTTTACCGGGCTTTCGGGTGCAGGGAAATCTACCATTGCCAATGCACTTGAAGCCAAATTATTTGCCATGGGCAAGCATACCATGCTTCTTGACGGCGATAATGTAAGAATGGGGCTAAACAATAATCTTGGCTTTTCGGAAGCGGACCGCTCCGAAAATATAAGGCGTATCGCAGAAGTATCAAAGCTTATGAACGATGCGGGACTTATAGTTATATCGTCGTTTATTTCGCCTTTACGCATCGACAGAAACAATGCCAAGGAGATTATCGGGGATTGCTTTGTGGAAGTCTATGTATCTACGTCCATAGAAGAATGCGAAAAACGGGATGTAAAGGGACTTTACAAAAAAGCAAAGGCCGGAGAAATAAAGAATTTTACCGGCATATCAAGTCCCTACGAAACTCCGGTATCACCGGATGTTACTCTTGATACGGAAAAGCTTTCCGTGGATGAATGTGTGAATGCAATATTGGAGACTGTTAAGGATAGAATTTCATGAATGAAGATATAAAACTAACCTACCATGTTACGACCTTTGGTTGTCAGATGAACGCCCATGATTCCGAAAAGCTCCGGGGTGTCCTTGAGGCTGAAGGATATGTTGAGACGGATTCCGAGAGGGCGGATATCGTTATATATAATACCTGTACAATAAGGGAAAACGCCGATCAGAAGATATACGGAAGACTTGGGAGGCTTAATAATTACAAGAAGTCCAATCCCGATATGATCATCGGTCTTTGCGGCTGTATGATGCAGCAAAAAGAAGTTGCCGAAAAGATAAAGAACAGCTATCCTTTTGTGGATCTTGTTTTTGGAACTCATAATATATCGGATTTTAAAAATCTTCTTAACCGGGTTACAGAAAGCCGTAAGAGAGTTTTTGAATTCGGCTCCGAGGATAATTCGGATCTGTACGAGGGTCTTCCCACAAAGCGTAAATACAGCTTTAAATCCGGAGTAAATATTATGTACGGATGCAATAATTTCTGTACATACTGCATTGTGCCTTATGTCCGGGGGCGGGAATATTCAAGGCTTCCAAATGATATTCTTGAGGAAGTAAAGCGTCTTGCGGACGACGGCGTTATTGAGATCATGCTTTTGGGGCAGAATGTAAATTCCTACGGAAAGACTTTGGATGAGCCGGTATCCTTTGCAAAGCTTTTATCTGATGTGTGCAGGGTTCCCGGAATTGAGCGGGTACGGTTTATGACAAGCCATCCCAAGGATCTTTCGGATGAACTGATAGATGTAATGGCAGGAGAGGAAAAAGTCTGTCGGCATCTGCATCTTCCCGTGCAATCGGGAAGCACCGCCATCCTTAAGAAAATGAACCGCATTTATACAAAAGAAAGCTATCTTGCCCTTGAAGAAAAGATAAGAAGCCGTATCCCCGATATGGCTCTTACGACAGATATAATCGTAGGCTTTCCCGGAGAGACGGACGCAGACTTTGAAGAAACCATAGATGTATGCCGGAAGGTAGAGTACGATTCTGCTTTTACATTTATATATTCTCCAAGGACCGGGACTCCGGCTGCGAAAATGCCGGATAAGGTGCCGGATGAGGTGTGCCATGAAAGGTTTGACAGGCTCCTTAAATTGGTACAGGATAAGGCCGCAATAAGGGCAAAGCTTATTGAAGGGGCGACGCTCCCTGTGCTTATCGAGGATAAGAACAGGGAAGAAGGTCTTGTAACGGGGCGTCTTTCAAATAACAGTACGGTACATCTGCCCGGTGACGAAAGCCTTATAGGGCAGATTGTGGATGTAAACCTTAAGGAGTGCAGGGGATTTTATTATTTTGGCGAAATGGTCTGATTAGATCGGGAGAGATAAGATGTATGCATATATTAAAGGGATTTTGACAGAAGAAGACGAAGGGGGATGCGTTGTTGAAAATAACGGCATAGGATATTATTTAAGATGCGCTTCACCTCTTACCGGAAGGGGATATACCATAGGAGACGAGATAAAGGCTTATACATATCTTAGCATTCGGGATGATGCCCATGAGCTTTTCGGTTTTACATCAAAAGACGAGCTTAATATGTTTAAACTTCTTATTACCGTATCCGGCATCGGTCCAAAGGGTGCTATGGGGATATTAGGCTCCATGGATTCGGATGAACTTAAATTTGCGATTATATCCGGGGATGAAAAAGCGATTTCAAGCGCTCCGGGCATAGGCAAAAAGACGGCTCAGCGAGTTGTCTTGGAGCTTAAAGATAAGTTTGATGCGGATGATCTTCTTCATGCGGGCGGAGAAGACATAGGAGAAGATGCAAGGCTTGGTGGTAGCGCCGGCGGAGGATTTACCGAAACCGATGCAAGGGGAGAGACCATTCTTGCTCTTACCGCTTTAGGCTATGCCAGATCCGAAGTTATGAATGCCTTGAATCGAGTTGACATAACACCGGATGATGATGCCGAGTCCCTGCTCAAAAAGACTCTTAAGGAGATGTAAAATTTGAAAAACGTAAATACGGCGGTTCGGATAGGAAATCTGTGAGGTGAATTATGGAAAGACGTGTGATTTCCACTTCTTTTGAAGAAGAAGACAAGAAAATAGAAACAGGGCTTCGCCCTCGTGATTTATCAGGCTATATAGGTCAGGAAAAGATAAAGAACAACCTTAAAATATATATAGAGGCTGCAAAAGAGCGCAAAGAGCCTTTGGATCATGTGCTGCTTTACGGTCCTCCCGGGCTCGGAAAGACCACCCTTTCAAATATTATCGCCAATGAAATGGGAGTAAATATAAAGATTACATCCGGTCCTGCCATAACCCGCCCCGGCGAGCTTGCGGCTATCTTGAATAATCTTCTGGAAAACGATCTTTTGTTTATAGATGAGATTCACAGGCTGAACAGGCAGGTAGAAGAGGTGCTTTACCCCGCCATGGAGGATTATTCCATAGATATTATGATAGGTAAAGGCGCTATGGCTCGTTCCGTGCGGCTTGACCTACCGAAATTCACACTTGTGGGTGCGACCACAAGAGCCGGGCTTCTTTCGGCTCCTTTGAGAGACCGCTTTGGCGTGGTGCATCATCTTGAATATTATACTCCGGAGGAATTGACTACCATTATCAAAAATTCCGCAAAAATCCTTAATGTGAGAATTGACGATGACGGTGCATATGAGCTGGCAAAGCGCTCCCGGGGGACGCCGCGTCTTGCAAACCGCCTGCTTAAGCGCACCCGTGATTTTGCCCAGGTTAAATATGACGGGGATATTACAAAGGATGTTGCAAGCTATGCCCTTGACCTTTTGGAAGTAGATACGGAAGGGCTTGATTCAAATGACAGGCGTATATTGTCCGTTATTATGGATCAGTTTGACGGAGGACCGGTAGGTCTTGAAGCCGTTGGAGCGGCTCTTGGTGAAGATGCGGGGACTATAGAAGATGTTTACGAGCCTTATCTTGTCCAAAACGGCTTTATCAACCGTACGCCCCGGGGACGCACGGCTACGGACAAGGCATACAGCCATCTTGGGATAGAAAGAAGAACGACCTGAAACATTTTAATTCAGTGGGAGAATTTCCGTATATTTTCAATCCGCCTTTTTCAGATAAAGCGCATTTGGAAGATATCTTCCAAAGCCCGAGGGGCTGGAGGATTTTGTTATCTGCTCACCGTTATACCACATAATGGAAGAAGAGCCGCCGTCAAAATTCGCAGCCTGATATACGCCGTATTTAATAAGTTGGTTTGCGCATTCTTCCATGGTACAGCCCAGAGAATAGCCCACCTGACGGCCGTCTACAATAAGCATAAGGAACGATCCGTCCTTTGTCTGACCCACAGCGGTACGGGGCTGTATACCAAGACCGTAGGTACCTGAAACCACGCATTCTCCGTCTACTATAAGCGCAGGAAAGAACTGCATTCCCCATCTGTATTCGGTTACATCCACGTTTTCCGGATTTGAGATATAGAAAAGGTTGTCGTATTTCATTCCGAAGAATTTGTAGCTGCTTCTTGACGATGCGTATTCTACCCCGTCTATAACAAGAGATCCCTTTATCTGGCCGCCGCTTCCGTGACCGTCCGCATCCTTGAATCCGCTGGCGTTTATTGCAAGAAGCGCATCGTAATTTTCACCGAATGTATCTATTATATCTCCCCGTGAGCCAAGATTCGTAGCTTTGCCCATACATATAAGGGATGGGTCTTTTACGATTGCAAGCTTTCCTACATAGTCAGCGCCATTTACCTGAAGCAAAACAAGGCTGTTGGGGACATTTATCGCAAGTATGGTATCACCTTCGGTAGTGGTAAGACCAAGCTCTCCGTTAAGATCTTCAACAGTAAGGGCATAAAGCTCATCTGATGTATCGATGGAATTTTCTGTAAGATAATTCTGTACGTTGTCTGAATTTATTTCCCAATATGTTTCAAAAAAATCTTTGACTTTTTCCTGTTCTTCTTCGGCGGCTTCAGCTTCAGCTTTTGCTTTGGCTTCTTCTTCTTTTTGTTCTTCTTCCCAGGTACTTTCCAAAGCCGCCTGATTTGCCTGCTGTTCTTCAATAGCGTCCATGACTTCATCTATTATAAATCCGGGTATAAATGCAGTGGCAAGCCATTGGTGGCTGTTTGTGCTCATAGCGGTTTCTATATAGATATTTCTCCATTTTCTTACAAAAGGTATGGGTGCGAAAACGAAAACCAGGTATGAACCTGCGATTATTGCGATCAAAAGGCATATTGCAATTCGAAGCTTCCCGAACATTTTCTTTGGTTTATTTTCAGGGGTTTGTGTCTTTTCTATATTAGCATTGTCCGGCATTTTGAATATTCTCCCGATATGGTTTAAAAATTTCGCTGTGTATTATAACACATAAGAAACGCACATTCCAGCCCTTAAAAAATGAGCTGAATCAAAATTTGCTTTTATTTTATTATATTTTTATAATTTTTATAATTTCGTAAGAAATCTCTTTTCAAATATAAATTTGAGTTGTATAATTAAGTGTGTGTGTATTTGTGCGGAGAGGGACGCAATGGTTAATAAAAGCATAAATAAAGCAAATATCGTGGTTTTTACTGCATTGGCATTTTG
>CAJOQM010000103.1 GCA_905236845.1 uncultured Lachnospiraceae bacterium
AGTAAAATACAAAATATTTGACACAAAAAAAGCACCAACCACAAGGGATAGTGCTGTGTATGGATATGTTAAACTGTCAAACTGCCGAACAATATGGCACCACTTGCTTTTGCGCCGTCTCTTCAACAGGTCTCCCGTCTGCTCTTTCCCGATCGGATATTATCAAACAAAACCTCCGCATTATGTGCTATAATATATCGCAGGGTATATGAAACCGTTTGTCTTATAACTACTCTATAGGGCCAAGTATGAAAATATTGTTCATCACACACCAACTCACACGGACCGGAGCTCCCATGGTAATGATGGAAGCTGTAAGGATTTTCCTTGAGGCCGGACATGATATCGAAATGATATCCATGGCCGACGGCGAGCTACGCAATGATGTCAAAGCATTGGGCATTCCCGTTTCTCTGCGCAAAGAATTTATGGAGGACTGGAAAAGCTTTCTGTACTATGCATGGTCTTTTGACCTGGTGCTTGTAAACACCATCGTCCCACTGCAAACCATTCATTTACTCAATCAGACTCATATAAAAACCATATGGTGGATTCATGAACCACAGGTTTATTTCGATGTTTACAAAGAATGGCTCCCTGACATGTCAAAGCTCAACCCAAACATACATCTATGGGCTGTAAGTCCTGTCGTCGCCGATACCATAAATGATAATTACGGTATCCGACCGCCGATCGTACCTTTTGGAATATACGATGCATATAAAGGCGAAACGCTCATCAAAGCGACAAATACAGTCACGTTTCTTACCGTTGGAATTTTCTGCAAAAGAAAAGGTCAGGACCTCATATTAAAAGCAGCCGATGCCATCGGCCCGCTCACGGATGTTAGCGTCGAATTTCTGTTTTGCGGCAATACCAAAGATGTGGAACCGGATATTTATGAACCGATAAAGCGGGCTGCGCAAGCCTCATCCGGCCCGGATTCGGTTGACATAAAAACCCTGCCCGAAACAGATCATACTCATATGCTTGAAATAATAGCCGAAGCCGACTATCTACTCATTCCGTCAAGAGCCGAGCCCATGCCAACCGTAGCCGCCGAGGGGCTTATGATGGGCACACCCAGCATAATATCCGATATCTGTGGAATGTCCAAATATATCAAAGACAGGAAACACGGATTCGTGTTTGAGTCCGAGAATATAGATGATATGGTCCGTGCAATAAAAGAAGCAATTAAGCTCCGCCACCCGGGCTCAGAAGAATATAGGAAAATGGTTTCAGCCGGGAGACAGCTTTACATCGAAAACTTTTCATGCAAACATTTCCGTGATGAACTTTTAAATGTGCTGGAAGGATAATTTATAGTATGAATAACAAAAGACTGGTGTTTGTCGGAGGTGCGATAGACCTCCTTGACAATCTCTCATACGAGCTCGAAAGCGCCTTTAAAACTCTGGGATATGAGGCGCTGTTTTTTGATGCCGGAAAAGAAATAGAGGCTGTAAGGAAATTGCTGGAATTTGCCGCCAAGCCGGTGACTGCCGCAATATTCTTTAATCAGGCAGGACTCTTCGCCTCGGTGCAGCAAGGCAAAAACCTCTGGCAACAATTGGGAATCCGATGCATTGACATACTTATGGACCATCCTTTCTGTTTTCCCGAAGATTTTGACCGGATGTCCCCCGATACGATAGTCCTTTGTCCGGATAAAAACCATATGCGCTATGTACAGAGGTTTTATCCGCACATTCAGATAACAGGATTTCTGCCGCATTGGGGCAGGACTCAGACTCATACCACAAAGAAAATATGCGAAAGATCAGGCTCTGTCATATATTTGGGCGGTCTGTCCAGATCTGCCATAGACAAGGTAATGCCCGATTTTTCCCAATTCGACTTCGATGCGAAGCTGATAGCGGATGAAGCTCTGGCATATATGCTCTCTCACCCCTGTGCAACTACGGAAGATTCAATAGAAAAATCGCTCAAAAACCACGGCATAATCGTAGACGATAATCGTCTCAAAAATATAATTGCAGATCTTCATTATATCGATTTATTGGCTGTATCACATTTTAGGGAAAAATCGATACGTCTCCTGGTCGAAGCGGGAATAGACGTTGATATCTACGGATACGGTTGGGAAATCTGTGACTGGATAGAAAATGAACACGCTCATTACAAAGGGCGCATACCTGCTCAGGAATGCGCAGCAAAGATGGGTGAATATAAGATAGTGTTAAATACACTGACCTGGTTTAAAGACGGTACACACGACCGTATATTTAACGGTATGCTCGCAGGTGCCGTGGTTGTTACGGATTCGTCCGTTTATCTAAAAGAAGAATTTGCCGATAATGAGCTAATAATGTTTGAGCTTAATGATATAAATTCTCTTCCCGATATTGTAAAAGATCTTCTTTCAGATGAAGAACGTATGCAACAAATAGCAGATGCCGGATACCAGAAAGCAGAATATGCGCATTCCCTGCTATCACGTGCAAAGGAACTAGACGCGGAGCTTTTGTCTTTAATATGATTATGTCATGACTGAGTCACGGGGACAGATCCCGTGACTCATTATGATAATTATTTTATCTTCTTCCTCGTTACGCTCTTACTCCAGGCGCCATAGTAATTCTTTTTTGAAATCTTTACATAGGCTCTTACCTGAACACTATATCTCTTGCCCTTTTTAAGCTTTGTCAGTGTCTTTTTAAGGGCCCCGGTCGTCTTATAAGTCTTTACCTTCCATTTTGATGAGCCGACTATCTTGTATCTAAGCTGATAGCCAGTTATCTTTGCGTTCTTTGAGCCCTTACTCGACTTAACTATAAGCTTCCTTCCCTTTTTAACGGTGAGCTTTGGCGTCGAGACATCGGTTACTTTAATTGTAAATGTCTTCTCTACCGTGCCGGTATAGCTTCCCTTACCCGTTACGGTTACGGTAGCGGTTCCCACGTTCTTGTTATTTGAATACTCAACGGTATAATCCGTGTCACTCTTAAGAGTCGTACTGCCATCTTTAACCGTAACGGTCGGCTTTAAAGCCTTACCTGTGTAGATCATCTCAGTCGATGAGAGGGACACCATATCAGATGTGAGTGTGGTCTTTTCTGTATTATCAGATGTGAGTGTGGTCTTTTCTATATCGCCTTCAACCTGCACCCACTTAGCATAAAGTGTAAATGCAGATGTTACTTCCTTGCTGAAGTCATAAGCTGTTGTAAGCGCCTCATCTGTATACCATCCCTTAAAAGTATATCCGTCGAGAGTAGGATCTGTGGGCTTTGTTACAGTATCGCCATACGCTACGGTTTGTGATGCTACTGCACTGCCGCCGTTTGAGTTAAAGTTTACGCTGTATGTCTTTTTCGTAAAGGTTGTAGGTGAGGCGGTAGTGGCGCAAGTTACCGCCTCATTTCCTTCGCCTATAACGAGCTCAGAAATCGCGCCGCTATAATTGTATCCCTCAGGCACAGTAATAAAGCTTTGTAAAACTTCAGTAGCGGTATCGGTGTAGGCAAAAGGCTCAACAAATATTCCGCAATCCTTACCGCTAAAGCTTCCGCCGGAAATCTCGATAGTCTGTCCCTGGTTGTAACATATTAAGAATAATCCTGCGATTGGTACGCCTTGAGCGACCTCTACGCTTCCCGTAAAGGTACCCCCGGTAATTATAAGATCATCATAGTCACTTTCGCCGGATTCAATATATACACCGGTTTTAAACGTTCCGCCATTTATTTCTACAGCTGCAGTGCC
>CAJOQM010000104.1 GCA_905236845.1 uncultured Lachnospiraceae bacterium
TCATGTGTGGCTAGAAATTTATTATACACATGACAAAAATGAAGCAAATTATCATGTGTGGTAGGAAATTTATTATACACATGACAAAAATGAGGCAAATTATCATGTGTGGTAGGAAATTTATTATACACATGACAAAAATAAGGCAAATTATCATGTGTGGCGGGAAATTCATTATACACATGACAAAAATGATGCAAATTATCATGTGTGGCAGGAAATTTATTATACACATGACAAAAATGAGGCAAATTATCATGTGTGGCGGGAAATTTATTATACACATGATGCTGAAGAAATGTGTGGCGCCGGATAAAGAGATATAAAATATATGACAAACGCTTTTACCATACGGTCATATGGAAGTTATTGAAATTAACACTCCCCTGCGATATACTTTCCGCAAACGAAGCAGCATAGGATGAATAAAAAAATAATATCCCGGTCGAAACGATTCCGACCGGGATTACTATTTAATTATTATGCCATGCGGGCCGCGTCTGCCGTGCTGGCTGTATCTGCCATACGGGCTGTATCTGTCAAGCTAAAGTCTTTTAAGCTGTAGCGCCCTTGCCGCCGTCTATACGGATAGCTGCTCCGTTTATGTGACCGGAGAGGTCTGATGCCAGGAATACCACTGATGAAGCGACCTCTGCGGGATCTGCGTATTTTCCGTCGGGATACTGTGCAGCGAAGGTCTCCAGAGCCTGCTCACGGGTGTAGTTTTCTCCGAGCCACTGAGCCTCGATGCGGCGCATCATGGGAGTGTCTACAGCGCCGGGGCAGATGGTGTTTACGCGGATGCCTTCTTTGGCAACTTCCAGAGCCACGCACTTGGAAAGACCGCCTGCAGCGTGCTTTGATGAAACATAGGGTGCCATGCCGGCTGCTGCGACGAACTGCCCCTCGCTTGTTATATTTACGATGGATCCCTTGCCCTGCTTCTTCATCTGGGGGATGGCATATTTCATGCCATACATAACGCCGAATACGTTTATGTCATAAACCTTCAGGAAATCTTCTCTTGTGAGCTCTTCGATGGGCTTGTAGCTGCCGTTATCGCCGGAGTTATTAACCAGAACATCCAGTGAACCCCATTTGGAGATGGCGCCTTCGACAGCGGCCTTTACGTCTTCTTCCTTGCTCACATCTGCTACAAAGCCTGCCACATGATCTGCGGCTACGCCAAGTTCAGATATAAGAGCATCAAGCTTTTCTTGTGTACGGGAAGTAAGAGCAAGCTTTGAGCCTTCGCCTGCGAATGCCTTGGCTATCTCTTTGCCGATACCGCCCGTAGCACCTGTTATGAGTACGACTTTATTTTTAAATTCGAGTTCATTTTTATTACCTCCTGTGTGTTATTGAAATGGGTTTGTTAAAACTAACCATAGTATATAATAAAAATTCAAAAAAGGAAGTGCAAAAATGTTATAGGTGTTATGCGGATGTTACAACTTAACCTTCTGCGCCATTCCCCATTCACTGTAATATGTTTTGGAGGATGTTTTATTATAGGCGCGGACTGATACGGTATATGAGGTGCCGGATTTTAAATTTTTAATAACCTGCTTTCCTTTGTTGCTCGTGACATTGTAATATTTGGAGGAGGACTTGGATTTTATCCGAATCTGATATCCCGTGGCATCAGAGTCCTTTCTCCACTTGACTGTAAGTGAGGTTTTGGATTTTTTCTTGAGCGTCTTGATTACGGGCGCCTTCAGGCGGTATACCGTCATGTGTTTACGTATATTCGCAAGATCTGTATCATTAAGCCCTATGCTTTTAAGATAACTGACGGCGCTTGTGTACAAAACATTATCAGACAGGGATGATACATCGGAATATCCCGTGATTTCCCGGAATATGGGGTCTATGGTGTTGCTTTTTATGTTGTCATAGTCATCCTGGGTGATTATATTGTCCCCATATTGGAAAAAGTTATAATACGTTAGCATATAGTCGTCCAGTATCTCCTGCCGGGAAGCCCCCATAAAAGCCTCAAGAAGGGCGCAGAAAAATCCTGTCCTGTCTTTGCCGGCTCGGCAATGCACAAGGTAGGGACCCTCATTATCCGCAAGTACCTTCATTCCGCTTGCAATAGCGCTCTTAAAGGAAGCATCTCCCATTATTATATCCGTATCAAGGAGATGTACGGTACCGGATTCGTGAAGGCTGAAATAATATGAATACTTTTTCTTGCTGATGTTGTCATAGAAATCATCTTCGTTATCCCAGAAATTTATGACATCCACAATCCCGTTTTGCTCCATGAGCTTTGATGCATATTTGGATCTGCCGTGATAATCATGATAAGGACTGCAGCTTCTGAACATATTGTAGGGGCTGATGTTGCCTGCCGTAAGGGTTCTGAAATTTGCAAAGACTTCGTCCGAAGAATAGTCGGATCTGTCGCTGGATTTGCTTACTCCATCAACTCCCGTTACAACATACTCTGTTTGTACATCGGCATAGACTGCGTCGCTTACTAAACCGATGCAAAAGATTGCAACCAATATAACAGATAAAATTCTTTTTTTCATATAATTTCCCATGGGGTTATGTTATCATGAGGACGTAAATTTTTCAACAGATTTTTGATTTGCCCGGACAAGCTGATGATTTATTTTTAATTTGCCCGCATCTTTTGTATGTGGTAAGATAGTTCACATGATTTCTATAGAAGAAGCGATAAATTACATCGAAAATCAGGGATGGAGCATGATGCGTCTGGGGCTTTCCAGAACCCGGGCGCTTCTTTGCGCTCTGGATAATCCCCAAAAGAGTCTTAAATTTATCCATGTTGCGGGAAGCAACGGCAAGGGCTCTACCTGCGCCATGCTTGATATGATATTGCGAAAGGCGGGATACAGGACAGGTCTTTATACATCTCCCTATGTGCAGGAGTTTTCGGAGCGTATGCGCATAAACGGCCGGAATATCGACGATGATTCCCTTTGTGAAATTACGCAGAAGGTGCGGGATATTGCCGAGGGCATGGAAGATCACCCCAGCCAGTTTGAAATAGTTACGGCGATAGCCATGGAATATTTTGCAAGGGAGCATTGCGATATCGTAGTTCTCGAAACCGGCATGGGCGGCGAATTTGACAGCACAAATGTAATAGATGCGCCTGTAGTCAGTGTTATTACAAATATCGGATATGAGCATACGGAGTATCTGGGGGATACGTTATCGCAAATAGCATCCGCCAAGGCAGGCATTATAAAAGAAGGTTCCCGTGCGGTTTGCTATGATTGCGATAAAGAAGCGGTGGATGTGATAAAGAATACCTGTCGCAAAAAGAATGTCCCCCTTTCCATAGTTGATTTCGGGCGGATAAAGCCCTTAAATAAGAGTCTTGACGGTCAGGAATTCACCTGGGACGGTCATAAATATAGCCTTAACCTTATAGGTGACCACCAGCTCTGTAATGCAGCCACAGTCCTTACGGCGGTAGAAGCGCTTAATAAATCGGGATTTAATATTTCTGATGAAAATATAATGGAAGCTCTCGAGAGCGTAAAGTGGCCTGCCCGAATGGAGGTTTTGGGGAAGGATCCCGTATTTATTCTTGACGGCGCCCACAATCCTCAGTGTGTGTCGGCGCTTACCTATAGCCTGAAGGAGATTATTCCGGAAGAATCCTGGGAAGATATTATATTTATTCTGGGAGTTCTAAAGGATAAGGATTATCCTAAAATGGTTTACGACCTTCTGACTTTGTCAAAGAATTTTATATGCGTAACCCCCGATAATGAAAGGGCGCTGGATGCGGCGGAGCTGGCGGACTTCCTTAAGAAAAGGGGGGCAAATGCAAAGGCGGTAAATTCCCCCGAAGAAGCCGTAAATGAAGCGTTAGCAGAGGCTTGTGCAGTTACGAAGACCTTTGACAAAGGAGATGCCGATACCGCACGGGGTTCAGCCTCGGGAATCGTCGTCTCTTTGGGATCCCTGTACCTGGCGGGGGATATCAGGGCTTCATATTTTAAAAGAAAGTGATTGACAGAAAGCTGATTTAAGCGTTTGACACCTCATTAGCCCTGTGATACCATTATAAACGCTTGTGCTTATTGTCTTGCGCAAAAGGAGAAAGCTATGAGAGAAAAATTATTATCCATGATAGAAAAAAACAGCCGTATGGAAGTTTCCGAGCTTGCGGTAATCCTGGGTGTTGAGGAAGAGACTGTTACAAAAGAGCTCAAAGCCCTGGAGGAAGAGGGCATCATCTGCGGCTATCACACCATGATCGACTGGGACAAGGTGGACAAGGACAAGGTGATGGCTCTTATCGAAGTAAATGTTACCCCCCAGCGTGGCAGAGGCTTTGACGAGATAGCGGAGCGCATCTACCAGTATCCCGAAGTTACCAGCACCTATCTTATGAGCGGCGGCTTCGACCTTATGGTTATTATCGAGGGAAAGACCTTGAAGGAAGTTTCCATGTTCGTTACGGAAAAGCTTGCTACCATTGAGGAAGTATCCGGCACGGCGACTCATTTTATATTGAAGAAATACAAAGATCACGGCACCGTCCTTGAAAAGAAGAAAAAAGACACCAGAGAGGCGGTGATACTGTGAGAAGCCCTATATCACAGCAGATAACTACCATACGCCCTTCGGGTATCAGGCGGTTTTTCGACCTTGTAAGCGAGATGAAGGACGCCGTATCTTTGGGTGTGGGCGAGCCGGACTTTGACACGCCCTGGCATATCAGGGACGAGGGAATTCATTCTCTTGACATAGGACGCACGTTCTATACCTCAAACGCCGGTCTGAAGGAGCTTAAGGAAGAAATCTGCAAATACTTAGACAGGCATTACGGCTTGAAATACGAACCGTCGGATGAAACGCTCGTTACAGTGGGAGGCTCAGAAGCCATAGATATAGCTATGCGTGCTATGACAGACCCCGGAGACGAGATCATTATTCCCCAGCCTTCATATGTTTCCTACGAGCCCTGCGCCATACTTGCCGGAGGAAAGCCCGTCATTATCGAGCTTAAGGAAGAAAATGAATTCCGCCTTACCAAAAGGGAACTTCTCGACGCCATTACAGACAAGACAAAGATCCTGGTCATGCCTTTCCCCAACAATCCTACGGGAGCCATTATGGAAAAGGAAGACTTGGAAGAAATAGCCAAAGTCTGCATCGAAAAAGACATATTTGTATTAAGCGACGAGATTTATTCTGCTCTTACATACAAAGGAGAGCACATATCTATAGCGTCCATACCGGGCATGCGGGAAAGGACGGTTGTTATAAACGGATTTTCCAAATCCCATGCTATGACGGGATGGAGGCTTGGCTATGCATGCGGTCCCAAAGTGATCATAGAGCAGATGCTCAAGATTCACCAGTTTGCTATTATGTGCGCCCCCACGACCAGCCAGTATGCGGCTGTTGAAGCCCTTCGGGCAGGGGATGAGGATGTGGAAAACATGCGCCAGGAATATGACGGCAGAAGAAGATTTTTGATGCACAGATTCCGCCAGATGGGACTTAAATGCTTTGAGCCCTTCGGCGCATTTTACGTATTTCCTTCCATACAGCAATTTAATATGTCTTCGGAAGAATTTGCGGAGGAATTGTTGAAATCACAGAAAGTCGCAGTAGTGCCCGGTACGGCCTTCGGTGATTGCGGCGAAGGATTTTTGCGTATATCCTATGCATATTCACTCGATGCCCTTAAAGTAGCCCTGGACAGAATGGAAGCGTTTATAAAGGAACTTAATAAATAAAATTCAAATGTCAATAATAA
The DNA here is from genome assembly GCA_905236845.1 of uncultured Lachnospiraceae bacterium. GTDB lineage: Bacteria > Bacillota > Clostridia > Lachnospirales > Lachnospiraceae > RUG14243. The sequence goes on from CAJOQM010000104.1 coordinate 5,759, forward strand.
AAATCAGTAAAATTTTATTTGAATATATTCGCAGGGACAGCGAAGGCAACCCAAAGCAGATAAAAACAGCCCTCGATCACGTGGATTTGGATGTGAGAGAGGGCGAATTTATAGCTGTTTTGGGGGCGAACGGCTCGGGAAAATCCACTTTGGCCCGCCACCTGAATGCGCTCCTTACGCCCGAGGAGGGAGCTGTCGTTATAGGCGGCATGGACACGAAAGCTCCGGAAAATGTTTATCCCGTGCGCCGGAATGTAGGAATGGTATTCCAGAATCCCGACAATCAGATTGTGGGAAGCATTGTGGAAGAGGATGTGGGTTTTGGTCCTGAGAACCTGGGTCTTGAAACTACCGACATATGGGACAGGGTGGCAAATGCCCTTGAAGCTACGGGGATGTGGGCTTGCAGGATGAAGACTCCCGACCGCCTCTCCGGCGGGCAAAAGCAGCGGGTCGCCATAGCAGGTGTTCTTGCAATGCGTCCGAGGGTCATAGTCCTTGACGAAGCTACGGCAATGCTTGATCCTGCAGGAAGACGTGAAGTAATGGAATCAGTTATGGAATTAAACCGCAGCGAGCATGTAACGGTGATTCTTATAACCCACCATATGGATGAAGCTGCCATGGCGCAGCGGATAATCGTGATGAAAGAAGGAGCCGTTGCCATGGACGGGGCGCCAAAGGAGATATTTTCCCGCTATGAAGAATTGTCCGGACTCGGACTTGATGTCCCTGATACGGTAAGGCTCTCGCATATATTAAGAAGCGAAGGCATGCCCCTTCCCGAAGGCATAATTACCCGGGAAGAAATGGCGTCCGCCCTTACCGGATTATTAAAGGAATCCTGATATGTCTCTTATTTTAAACCATATTTCATATACATATAACCCGGGTACGGCTTTTGAAACAAAGGCGTTAAACGACGTTTCCCTGACTGTAAAAGACGGCGAAATCCTTAGCATAATAGGAAAGACAGGCTCCGGCAAATCCACGCTGCTTCAGCATATGAACGGCCTGCTTTCCCCTGATGAGGGGGATATTCTCTACAACGGCGCAGACATTTTGCAAAAGGATTTTGACAAAAGGTCTCTGCGCTTTAAGGTGGGGATAGTTTTTCAATATCCCGAGCACCAGCTTTTTGATGAGACCGTCATTAAGGATGTGGCTTTCGGACCCCGGAATATGGGCTATGACGATACAAAGGCAAGGATTCTTGCCATGGAAGCTTTGGAAAAAACCGGGGTGGAAGAGGAAGTCTATGAAGAATCCTGCTTTAACCTTTCCGGAGGCCAGAAAAGAAGGGCTGCCATAGCGGGAGTCCTTGCAATGAATCCTGATATACTGGTGCTTGATGAGCCCGCAGCAGGCCTTGACCCTGCAGGGAAAAGACAGATACTTGACCTTATAAAAGAGCTTCGTGAAAGCGGCCGCACCATAGTTATGGTGTCCCATAGCATGGAGGACGTAGCGGAGATTTCGGACCGCATAGCCGTTATGGATAAGGGAAGGATAATAATGGAGGGTGCGCCTTCGGAGATTTTCGGAAGGATAGAAGAGCTTGAAGGAATCGGCCTTAGCGCTCCTGAAGTTATATATATTTCCCGAAGGCTTAAAGAAGCGGGCATTCCCGTTAATACAGCTGCCGTTACGGTAGAAGAGGTGGCAGCGGATATTTTGAATCTATACAGGTAAAAGACATATGAATAGTATTACCATAGGACAATATTATCCCGCAGATTCCCTGATACACAGGATGGATCCCCGGGTAAAGATAACAGGGGCGTTTTTGCTTTTGATAGGAGCTTTTCTCATTGAATCCGTCCCCGGGCTTATATTTTCCCTTTTATTTCTGGGAGTAATTACTGCGCTTTCGAAGGTTCCTTTTCGACATATGATAAGGAGTCTTAGGGGGATAGTGGTTATCCTCGCAATCGCCGTTATTTTTAATATATTTATGGTGCCGGGAAATGCGATTCTTACCATGGGCGCACTCACCGTAACCGACGCCGGGCTTATTAAGGCGGGGTATATGTTTTTTCGCCTTACATACATTGTGGCGGGCACAAGCCTTATGACTTATACGACTACGCCGGTTCGCCTTACGGAAGGACTTGAGCGCATATTTGCCCCCTTAAGCCTTATTAAAGTCCCCGTCCGGGAAATCGCAATGATAATGTCCATAGCTCTTCGGTTTATTCCCGTTCTTGGCGAAGAGGCGCAGAAAATAAAGACTGCCCAAATGTCCCGGGGGGCTGATTTTGAATCCGGAAATATCCTGGTTCGGGCAAAAAGCATGGTGCCTGTTCTTGTGCCTCTTTTTGTAAGTGCTTTTCGCCGGGCTGACGAGCTTTCGCTTGCCATGGAGTCCAGGTGCTACGATCCCTCCGCCAAAAGAGGATCAATGAAGCCGCTTCGATTCGGATTAAGGGATGGTCTTGCTTTTTTGTGCCTTGGGGCATATATGGGAATAATGGTGACAATCAGGGTTTTGATTTGAGATTGGTGTTATGCAGGATATTGACCGGTGAGTTGTCCGGGCGGGTAAGTCGGCGTTCTTCCGGTCGGCGATATTTGCGTTATGTAAACTTGACTTTCCGGGATTCCGGGTCTATAATTCGCCGGTAGTTTTTATTTTTTAAGAAGGGAGAAATTACATGTTTAAAAACGGTAAAAAATTAATCGCACTGGCGCTGTCCGCAGCTCTTGCATTTACAGCTGCCGCAGTTACAGTGCCCACAGTGGAAGCTGAAGCTGCATCCACTCAAAAGGTTTATGTCACTACAAAGACAGTTGACGATGAAGGAACAGTTACCAAGTACAAATATAATTCATGGGGACTGGTATCCCAGGTTATATCAACGAATTCTACCGTTGATAAGGATACAAAAGCCGTTACAGGATCATCAACTTCAAACACTCCGTCTACATCTACATCCGACGGCGTTACGACTACGACGACAACCGGTTCATACGACATATACGGATATGTGACTACGACGGATTCACACAAGGAAAAGTCTACATCCGATATTACCTACTACAAGAAGGGCGTAAGGAAAGGCAAAATCAAGAAAGTCGTAAAGACAACCGTAATAAGCGGTACAGTAAGCAGCCAGGTAACCACAATAAAGGATTCTACGGGTACTTACGCTGCTGACAATTCCTACAGCTTTTCTTACACCAAGACCATTACATCTACTACGGTTTATAAGTATTCAGACGGAGTTCTGTCAACATCGGTTACCACTACCACAACTCCCGATTACTATACTTATTCAAACGTAACGGGAAAAATAAACGGTTCTACCCTGGTTCCCGAGACAGTTACGGATGTTACGCAAAACAAATATCTTAACACATCAAACTATGCAAATGATAATACCGTAACTACCGTTACCAGCACATATACCACTACAAATGACAAGATTAAAAAGGTTTCGGCCTCAAGAGAAGTGGTAGAAAATGATTATAATACTTTGGTTGTAACATCCGGATCTGACACAACTACTTATAATACTACAGTAACAACCACATCCACTTACGATCCCGTTGTATATAAATACAAATACAACAAGAAGGGCTATGTAAAGAAGCTTACAGTAAAGGATCCCGAAACAGGTTCAAAGGTTGTAAAGACAGTTGTAACTACATCAAAGTCAGGTTCAAGCCTTACGGACACCGATACAGAAACTCTGACTACACCCATAAGGAACGAATCATCCAAGGCTGTTACCACATATACTTATGACAGCAACAAGAATCTTGCTTCGAAGACAACAACAAATACATACACGGATTACACTGCGATTTCATGGACAAGCACCGTTGCGGAATCTTCTACGGATGCCACATCAACATCAGGTGCTACATCAACTACCAATACCACCGATGCAAATTCTGAGTATTTGTCCATAAAGCAGTCTACAGAGGGTACGACCACCTATGACGTAACCTTAAAATCCGGCTCAACTAGGATTTCTACACGGTACGCTACATCCACCGCAAACCTTAAGAGCGGCGAGAAGGATAAGTCTACAAGTACCATAAAGACTGTTATGACGGTTAAGAAAAAGAAAATCAGAAAGAGCTTCGCATCCAAGGTAGAGGCTCAGCAGTGGTCTATCTCAAACGGAATGAGAAATTTAAGCTCCTGGGGACTTATCTGATTTCAACAGGATAAAGATTAAAAGCAGCCGCTATCGAAAGGTAGCGGCTGTTTTTTTGAAAGTATTTACATCGCCTACATGGCTTGCAAAGCTGACGGAGTACAAGCTGGGTTTTGTGCTGAAGGAATTCTAAAAGATCCGGAAGGAACTGCCGATATATGCTATAATGATGCCACTGTTGCGTGAGCGGCAAATCGGTATTTATGAGGTTGACTCAGTATGAATTATAAGGTAATCGATAAAGAAACTTACTATAGAAAAGGCGTGTTTCGCCACTTTACGGAAGATTGTGCGTGTTCGACTTCCATGACGGCAAGGATTGATGTTACCGATCTTGTTCATCATTCCAAAGAGACCGGGACAAAGTTCTACATCAACTTTCTTTATATCCTGTCAAAGGTTCTGAATTCCCGCGAGGATTACAGAATGGGATATCTTAGGGAAA
>CAJOQM010000105.1 GCA_905236845.1 uncultured Lachnospiraceae bacterium
TGCGTGCTTTGCACTTGACTCATTAAGCGTTTGACAGGCGTCGTACAGGCTCGGGAAGACCTCGCCTTGTACTCTCGCACGCGTCGCGTCGGCGCACGGCTTCACACCTTCACTTTTATTTTTTGGAATATTATGCTATAATACCGCACTATGAGTGCATGGAAACATTTTTGTACAATTACACGCCACAGACGCCTTGTAAGACGGGTATGCTTTAAGATGGGACTGTACTGGCAGGGGCTTGTTCACGATCTGTCAAAATACTCTCCTGCGGAATTTATTCCCGGCGCAAAATATTTCGTAGGGTACAGAAGCCCCAATGATATGCAGCGCCGCGCCGAAGGGTATTCGTCAGCCTGGCTTCACCATAAAGGGCGAAACAAACACCATTTTGAATACTGGACGGATTACCTGGTGGACGAAAACGGGAAGGTTGGATCCGGATTTGTAAAAATGCCCGTTAAATACGTGGCCGAAATGTTTGCTGACAGAATTGCGGCATGTAAGGTATACCAGGGCAAAGATTATACAGACGCCTCCCCTTTGGAATATTTCCAAAAAGGAAAGCACCGGGGAAACTTCATGCACGAGGAAACCGATGAGCTCCTTCGGAAAATGCTTACCATGCTTTCGGAAGAAGGGGAAGATAAGACAACAAAATTCATTAAAAATACAGTCCTAAAAAAAGGATATGAAAGCTTTAAAGGGACAAAATACGATAATTAAAGGAGAAAACCATGTTAAACGGAAAGAAAGTATTATTCAGCGGAATGCAGGCAACGGGCACTCTCACATTGGGAAATTATCTGGGTGCTCTTAAAAACTGGATAGAGCTGGCAGATGAATATGAATGTTTCTACAGCGTCGTTGATATGCATTCAATTACTGTGCGCCAGGAGCCTTCGGAGCTTCGCAAGAAAGCCAGAAACCTTATGGCTCTTTATATTGCGGCAGGCCTTGATCCGGAGGATAATTGCATTTATTACCAGTCTCATGTTTCGGGGCATGCGGAGCTTGCATGGATACTTAACTGCTTTACATATGTAGGGGAATTAAACCGCATGACCCAGTTTAAGGATAAAGCACGCAAGCATGCGGATAATATAAACGCAGGACTTTATACCTATCCCGTTTTGATGGCGGCAGATATCCTTCTTTATCAGGCGGATGTAGTTCCTGTAGGCATAGACCAGATGCAGCATCTGGAAATAACAAGGGATATCGCCGGCAGATTTAACGCTATTTACGGAGATGTGTTTACTATCCCCGAACCTTACATAGGAAAACAGGGAGCAAAGATAATGAGCCTCCAGGATCCTTCAAAAAAGATGTCAAAGTCTGATGAAAATCCTAATGCAAGCATATATCTTCTTGACGATCCCGATACCGTAATGAGAAAGTTTAAACGGGCGGTAACGGATTCCGAAGCCTGCATAGCATATAACGACGAGCAGCCCGGCGTAAAGAACCTTCTTGATATTTATTGCGCAGCCACCAATACTTCCATTGATGATGCCCTTAAAGAATTTGAAGGTCAGGGCTACGGACAGCTTAAGGAAGCGGTGGGCGAAAGCGTAATCGCCATATTAAAGCCTTTGCAGCAGCGTTTTAACGAGATTTTGGCAGATAAAGATTATCTTGACAATATCATTAAAACAAACGCCGAAAGGGCTCAGACAGCATCTCTTAAGACTCTGCGCAAGGTTCAGAAAAAGGTTGGATTTCCCGAGAGGGTGCGGTAATTTACCGCCCCTCTTTTTCTTTCATTTCTCTTATAAACCTGCTTTTTACCGCAGCCTTGTTTCTAAAGTTTTTTACGCTTAATATACATGCAGATTCCTTTGCACGGGTAAGAGCTACATAAAAAAGACGTCTCTCTTCTTCTATTGCATTTTTCGCATCTTCCGGCTCCTTTATATTTGTTATGGCTTTTTTGTAAGGGGTTATTCCTTCTATCGCATTTATTATGTAAACCTTTCTGTATTCGAGCCCTTTTGAAGCATGCATGGTCATAAGGAAAACGCCGGCTGCATCATCCTTTTTATTACTATTTTCATTATCGAATCTTTCGGAAAATATTTTTATTTCCCTTATCCATGCATCATAGCTTCTGTATTCCGCCGCATCATCCTTCACAAAATCAAGAATTTCCAATATATCCGCCTTATCCTTGCCATTTTTTACCCCTTTCATCACAGCATAATCCTTATATCCCATGCCGTTATATACAAAATTAACCGCTGCAAATGGGGAAAGCCGGGACAAAAGTCCGAGGTTTCCAAAAAATATTTTTACTTTATCATAAATATCAATCTCATCCTTTAATGAATAAAGGATCCTTTCTGAATCTAATACTTTTTCCGCAAAAACCTCCCGCGGAATATGTCTTTGCGGTTTATCAAGTATTTGCAAAATATCCTTTCTGTCATATGTTCCCTTGGAAGATGCAAGCCTTAGATAGCACAAAACATCCCCCACAATCCCGTTTTCATAAGGATTGTTTATTTTAACCTGCATATTATATGTAATACCGGCTTTGGCAAGGCTTTTTGCTATATAAGATCCCTCGTTGTTTGTCCTGTAAATAACAGCGATATCAGAAGGGGCTGTGCCCGCATTTATATCATCGCAAATACTATCGCAAAGATTTGCTATCTCCTCTTTTGTATCTTCATATTCATGAAAATTCACCTCTCCTTCAAAATCTTTTCCGGCTTTTATAAGCTTATCATAACGGTTTTTGTTTTTATTTATAAGGCATCCCGCATGCCGCACGATCTCTTTTCCCGAGCGGTAATTTACATTAAGAAAAATAACCCTTCCATCGGGGTAATCGTTCTTAAAGTTTTTCATTACAGAGGGGTCTGACCCCCGAAAGCCGTAAATCGACTGGTCGTCATCTCCCACGCAAAAGACATTGTTATTAGGCGCTCCGAGCATTTTCAAAATATCGTACTGCACGGGATTTATGTCCTGAAATTCATCTACCAATATAAATCTGAAATGCTCCTGCCATTTATTAAGGATATCCGGTCTTTCAGTAAGCTTTTGCCGGCATACATACTGCATATCATCAAAATCAAGCATCCCGTTTTCTTTCATTTTGCGAGCCATGGCTTTGTAAATGTCTTTGAAAAGCCCGCATTCAACAGAGCTTGCCTCATACGCTTCAATATCCGTTCCAAAGGCTTTAACAGTAGATATTTCAGAATCGATATCGGAAATCAGACCCGCCATATCCCTGTTCTTTATGCCGTATTTAAACAATATATCCCGATAATAAGCTTTCTTTGTCCCCGAAGAGATCACACTTTTTAAATCATATCCGAAAGATTCCCGAAGAATCGTAAAAAACAAAGAATGAAACGTCCCGAAGAAAACATCCCCTCCAAATTTGCATTCCGATAAAAACCGCGCCTTCATACCGCTCGCGGCAGCTTTTGTAAATGTAACAACTAGGATTTGTGACGGCGATACGCCGCCTTTAATAAGATGAGCAATCCTTTGAGTAAGAACCGCTGTTTTTCCGGAGCCGGGTCCTGCCACAACAAGGCAGGGACCCTCCGGATGATTTATTGCCTGAATTTGAGATTTGTTGTAAGGCATGATTACACCCCCGTAATCACCCTTACCGAAAAGGTCAGCTTATAAATAATACTATTAAACGCTTAGCTTTTCAATAGCTTTATTTAATCTTTTTATGCTTTCATCTTTGCCAAGGACTTCCAATAGCTCCGTAGCTCCGCAGGGAGTGGACTGCTTGCCCGAAAGCGCTACACGGACAGGCCACATAACAGTCCCGTTTTTAAGCTCATTATCTGCGGCATATCCCTTAAGAAGCTCAAACAGGCTGTCATTATCAAATGCGCCGGCATCTTCAAGAAGCGGAATAACGCCTTTTATAACGTTTAAAGAAGTTTCAAGAGTTGACTTCATCTTCTTATGCACATACATTTCGCTGTCATATTCCGGCACTTTATCAAAGAAATCAATCATATCGAGAATCTGGGGAAATACCTCAATCCTGCTTTGAACCATTTTGGCAATCTTTTTCTTATCCCAGGGTCCGGTCAGGGATTTTTCAAGATACGGAAGAGCCATATCATAAAATTTATCCGGATCCATAGCCTTTATATATTCCCCGTTCATCCACGAAAGCTTTGTAACATCAAAGACAGAGGGAGATTTATTTATTCTCCTGTAATCAAATTCCTTTACCAGCTCATCAAGAGAGAATATCTCCTTGTCAGATGCCGGGCTCCATCCGCATAACGCAACGAAATTTACCACAGCTTCAGGCAAAAAGCCCTGCTCTATCAGATCCTCGTAAGAGGCGTGACCGCTCCTTTTTGAGAGCTTCTGGTGGTTTTCGTCCGTTATAAGAGGGCAATGAATATACGTAGGTATCTCCCAGCCGAACGCCTCATAAAGCAGGTTATATTTGGGCGTGGAGGAAAGATATTCGTTACCCCGGATTACATGGGTTATCCCCATAAGGTGGTCGTCTATTACATTTGCGAAATTATATGTGGGATATCCGTCGGATTTTATAAGGATAAAGTCCTCAAGCTCCTCATTATCAACCGTAATATCGCCGTATATAACATCAGAAAATGTAGTCTGGCCGGTAGCGGGCATATTCATGCGGATTACATAAGGCTTGCCCGCATCAAGATTTGCCTGAATCTCTTCCTTTGAAAGATGCAGACAATGCTTGTCATAAAAAGAAACTTCCTTGCCCGCTATCTCTTTCTTAAGCCCCGAAAGCCTTTCGGAATCACAAAAGCAATAATATGCATGCCCGGATTCAATAAGCTTTTTGGCATATTCCATATAAAGCCCGTTTTCTACGCGCTCAGACTGAATATAAGGGCCGAATTCCCCCGGAGCATCGGGGCCTTCATCAAATGAAAGACCTGTCTGCTTCATGGTATTATAAATAATATCCATAGCTTCCGGCACAAAGCGCTCCCTGTCCGTATCTTCTATTCTAAGGATAAATTTGCCCCCTTCGTGACGGGCAATCAGATACGAATAAAGAGCAGTACGTAAATTTCCCACATGCATACGCCCCGTAGGTGACGGGGCAAAACGTGTCCTTATCATAAAAATTCCTTTCAAATCATACAAACAGGCGGCACTCGCAAAGCGTATGCCGCCCGATAAATCATTCTGTTACTGCGCTATTTTACATTACTTCCGAAAGGTTTGCAAGTTTATCGGCAGATTCTGAAAGTTCGTTAAATGTAGCCGTGATTTCCTCGGTTGATGCAGCCTGGGTAGATGCAACTCCGTTTGACTGACCCACATAATCTACAACCTGCTCCATTGATTCTGATATGGAAGTAAGAGCCTTTCCTATATCGGATGCAGACTCGCCGGATGTCTGGGCAAGCTTTCTCATCTGCTCAGCAACTACAGAAAATCCTCTTCCGGCCTCTCCTGCTCTTGCCGCCTCAATAGCTGCGTTAAGTGCGAGAAGATTCGTCCTTGACGCAATTCCTTCAATGCCTTTTACAAGCTTTGTAGCTTCTTCTATAAGCTCTCCGGTATTATTAACAATCTCTTCGATATGATTCATGCTGGCAGCCATATCCTGCGCACCGTCCGTAATCTCGGTAACGCTGTGAAGAGTGGTCTGCAATGCAGCTGACATCTTTTGTGCGGCTTCTTCAATCTTTGAACTGATTTCAAGAGATTTTGCCATATTAAGAGTACCCACAAGAGCGCCGGACGGTCCTATGACAGGAACTATCGTGCTCTTAAAGGCTACACCCAATATCTCCTTGGGAAGAATTCCGGATACAATGGTTTTGTTTCGCATTACATCCCAGCACTCGGAATTGTCTCCGGGTCTCTCGCCTACTTCACAGGGGGCGGGAACGCCGAAATCACGCGTCATGCAGGTTTTCAGGTTGACGCCGTCTGCGTCAAGAAAAGAAGTCATTACGTCATCCTGAAAGGTCTCAAGCATTGTGGGAAGAAAGTCAAGCAGCACCTCTACATATTCTTCATCTGTCATCTTTTCATTCTCCTTTTCTTTTGTGTTTATTATAAGATTTCACAAGACAAAAAACACTACATCTTGTATTATACTAACGAAATATATATACGTCAATCAAAATTTGCATTATTTGTAAGCTGTCAATTTTGTGATTATGCGGACAGATGGGCGCCAGTCGCTCAAACAATGTCCTCGCCTGCTCCGCATAATTATAAGCAATGCCTTCTAATCTCTAAGTTTAAGCCCGTTGTCGCCGTCGGCTTCTACCCCGGGGAGGCTTCGGGCGAATTTGCCGAATTTGTTGTAGCCGTAATTGTTTACGTTAAATCCGGGGAAGGTCTTCTTTATTTCCTCGTAAATCCGGCTTAAATTGTCCACGGCGCCGCCGTTTGACTTAAGAAGGTCATGCACAATAGATATTATGTCACCCTCTGAATCATTAAGGCTTAATACTACCTGGTTATGCTTTACCGTAAAGCAAAGATCCGGACAGCTGTCCTTAAGGAAAGTCGTAAGCTTTGAATATCCGTAATTACGCACATCAAAATCGGGATAAATAAGATTAAGCTTGCTTCCCACCTCTCCTATCTGGGTTTCCTTGCCCTTATCCGAATTCTCCGTAATTATGCGGGATACGGCTGCTGCTATATCGGATACTGAAGTAATCTCATCATCTTTTTCATTCTGTGCGGAATCCTTCTCGCTTTTTTCGCCGGAAATAACCTCAAGTATTTTAAATACGTTGCAGGCTCTCCTGAAAGCGTTCGGAGTCTTTGCCTCTCCCATTCCGATGACATTTTTTCCGTCTTCCCGAAGACGCACCGCAAGCCTTGTAAAATCGCTGTCTGATGAAACAAGGCAAAATCCCTCTACATTTCCGGAATAAAGTATATCCATGGCGTCTATAATCATAGCGGAATCTGTGGCGTTCTTGCCGGTGGTATAGCTGTATTGCTGCACGGGGAGAATGGAATTATCAAGGAGGGACTCCTTCCATCCGTTATTTTTTGTCCAGTCTCCGTAAATCCTTTTGTATGTGGCAACGCCGAAGTTTGAAACCTCTTCTAATATGCTTTTAATATATTTGGGCGATACATTGTCGGAATCAATAAGTACCGCATATTTCTTTTCGTCTTCCATTAATCAAAAACCTTTCATAAATTATTTTCTTTTGCTTTAAGGAGCATATGCTGGGTTTCTTTTCTCAAATACATACGCTCATCCGCATAAAGGAAAGTATTGTGAGCTGTCCTTTCATTAGCGGGGCATTCTTTTTTGAAGGCATAGCCGTAAGCTGCGGAATGCTTGACTTCGGGCTGCAGCTCATCGAGCTTTGCCAGAGCAAGAGACATTTTTGTAATAAGCTCCGTAACGTTATCAAGAGTCGCATCTTCCATTACAACAACAAATTCATCTCCGCCTATCCGTGCGCAGAAATACTCTTTAAAGACATCATTAAGCAAAAGCCCGAAATCCCGGATAAGCCGATCTCCCGCAAAATGACCGTATTTGTCATTAACCTGTTTCAAATTGTTAAGATCCAGGCTTATAATACAATAATTATTGTCACTGTTATCCAGTTCTATGGTTTTTTGGGCATATGCCGCACGGTTATTTATCTGTGTAAGCTCGTCGGTATAGGCAATCTGTGTAAGCTCATTATTCCTTGAAGCTCTTGCAACAGACTGGGCAATAAAAGAGACATAATTTGCAATCTGTCCTATTACATAAACGGCAGCCCCCAGCGGGAACATACTGACAAGCAATGTGTTTTTGCCAAGCTCCGAATTTGTAAAATATGTGGTAACCACGATATTTATATCCATAAACACTACAAATACGGTAAGGGTAATAAGGTTTAAAGCCACGGTTATACTGCACCCTTCAAGGATAATCTGCCGAAAATCAATCACAAGCAGGATGATTATAGCGCAAATATGCATAATTATGTAAAACATAAAGAATTCCGACTGATTCACCAATCTCGCACCATGCAGGAAAAGAGATGCCAAACCTATAAAAGCAAGTCCCATACCGATAATTTTAAGGACGTATTTTACTTTTACGTTGAGCAATGAATCAATAATCAGATAAAGCACGCCCACCGATATGAAAAGAGAGGTGTATTGCAAAATATTTGCCATATGGGAATCCAGGGCAAGAGTCGCAAAGTGGTAATCGCATAATCCCCAGATTCCCACAAGGAGCATATAAAGCGAAGAATACATAACTATCCTCAGCTCGGAATGGAAAGGATAATACAAAAGACACAAAAACAGCATAATACCGCCAAACATTATAATAAAGACCGTGATCATTATGGGGAATCTGAAAACATCAATGATATTCCTGAAAAGATCATTGTATTCTCCCACCATAACAGGAGTGCTCTTTCTGTAGACATAGGAATCCATCGCTATAAGATTAATGGTTATGGTGCTGTTTTCATATACACCTTTGGGTATGGCGGCAAAGCAAAAAACAGGTGCATCAAAAGTGCCGGCGTTGCTGGGGGCTGATGAATCAAAAATCAGATCATCGTCAATATAAATAGTGCATATCGTCCTGTTCATTTCCATAAGAAGCGCAGGATAGTCCATATCAGTGCAATCCAGAGTCAATTTATGACTGTAGGAAATACTGCTTCCGGAATCAAAGGAATCCATAAAAATACCCGCAAGCTCTTCTTCGGAAACATTTTCAAATGTACCGGCTTCGCTCTTAACATCCCACCCGTCCTCAAGAACACTTATATTAAGAGAAGACCTGGGCGTAGTTATCCATATTATGATTTGAACGAAAGCAATAAAGAGCAATACCGCTCCTATTACTGTTAAAACAACACGCATTTTGGAGGTTTTTTTCATACCGCACCTCCCGCATTTACCGGCTGACCCGGTATGACTTCTATGGATTTGTGATACATTTTTTCTTCATACATCCTGTCATCTGCAGTCCTTAAGACTTCTCTTCCCGCATTATCGGCGACTTCCGAAGACTTTGCATATCCTATGGAAACGGCATAGTCAAGCTTGCCGTCATCTTCGGACATTTTATGAAGAAGCTCCTTGAATTTATTAAATTCTTTTAAAAATACATCATCGGGATCTTCATGAAGAGTAACTATAAACTCATCTCCTCCCATACGACCTATAAGCTTTGCTTTTGGAAATGATTTTTTCAAGGCACGCGTAAATTCCTTAATCAGTCTGTCGCCTTCCGCATGTCCGTAATTGTCATTTACAAGCTTTAAATTATCAAGATCCATGTAAATGATACGGATAAATTCCCCGGAAGCATCTATTTCGTTCATGATCATTTCACAATACGTTCTATTGGGGATGCCGGTCAAAGCATCCATATATGCGGCTTCTGTAAGAACCATTGTCTTTGAATCATCATAAAAAACAGAAATACTGCTGTAAAGATAATGAATCATCATAGTGGTAACAAATACCAAAGCCCCCAGAGTCATTACGGTTATGGAAAATTTCTGTGAAAAATTAATAAGATTGTATAGTCTGCAATCTATACTTACCACCTGCATTGCTGCGCATATTGCAAAAAACATAAGACCGGCAAGCACGATTCTGTCTGAAAAATCAATGGAAAAATCATTGTTTGTAGCAGAACGAAGAGCGTATCTTATAAATGTAATAAGGAGAATCGGGAATTCCACAAGGCAGATAACATGAATAAACATCTGTAAATCCCTGTGGGAAACAGACAGCACCAAAAAACTAAAGCTGCATATGACAAAAACAGCAAAATTAAAAATTGCAATACCGAAAAACGCTTTTTTCATTCTTCCTTTAAAAATATCGGCAAAGTAAGCAATAACAAAAAACGGAAATATATAAATGCATTCATTGCATATTGAATTATTAAATACAATATCCTTTGAAACAAGATATATAATTTCATTGTAAGAAAGAAGATACATCCCCAAAACGACAGATATAAGGGCAGGCAAAATAAGCCTCTGGGGATTTACCGTCCCAAGAAAATGTATGGGCAGCATCACTAACACAAGACCGCCGAAGCCAAAGAGAAATATTCCCATAAAAAGCTGGAATTCGCTTGATTTTAACCAGGTCAGGGTCAGATCATGATGATTTCCGATGTAAAACGAAGAAAGACCGGTAAATGAATTGTCATACTGAGGGTAAAATATGATTTTTATTTCTTTTCCCGCATAATTATCAGGAAAATTGATTATATGCCTGGATGTCTCAAGATACAAACCGGAGGCATCTGTTTCTTCACCGAAAGAATAAACAAGCTCATCTCCCACATAAGCCCGGATTCTTGCAAAATTACATATGATATATAACGAGCATTCGGGAATATTCAAATCTTCATCTATAACCGTACTTAATGTAACTTCACTCCCTGATACAGCAGAATAAAAATCAAAATCCGTAATATCAACATCAGGAAATTCCTGCGAATCTATAGAGACGTTCCA
>CAJOQM010000106.1 GCA_905236845.1 uncultured Lachnospiraceae bacterium
GGTATAATGAAGCCTCTTGGCGAAAACAAGCGAAGCGCAGTTTGAGTCTTAGAGCTTCAAATGCCCTTGTGGTATAATGAAGAACGGAGGAAAAATAATGGGCGAGTTGCAAACCATACAATATATACATTTTTCCATAGAGCTATGGGGTGCTTTTCTTGGAATAGTCGCTGCGGTCAGCGTTTCCGTGCAAAAGGCATTTGACCGCAGAGGGTCAAACAAGCTTATAAACATCCTTATTTGCTGCTCTTTGCTTTTGGCATGCGATGCCTTTGCATGGCTTTTTCGCGGAAATCCCTCCCCGAATGCGGGACTTATCGTAAGATCTGTAAATTATCTGGCATTTCTCTTTGGATTTTTGATAATGCCTCTTGTAGCGGATTACATAACATATATCATCTGCAAGCGTTCGGATATAGAGGGGCTTTATTGGAAATATATAGAATTTGCCCTTTTTATCGCAGGTGCATTTCTTATTACATTAAATATTTTTAAGCCTTTTATGTATGCCTTTGACGACCACAACGCCTATTACCGTCTTCAATTCGGATACCTCCCGGGTCTAATCACCCTGCTTGGTCTATCCATAACATTAAGCGTCGTCTTCCAATACAACAGATATTTACGGAAGTTTGAAAAGGTAGCTATGGTGCTTTATCTCCTGCTTCCTATCATATCCGTGACCGTGCAAATATTTTTCTACGGCATTTCCTTTACGAATATTGCCATTATCGCCTCTACATTTTTGCTTTATATCGCCTTTGAGGTCAATTATAACGAATATTACAGGGACAAGGAAAAGATCCTCTCCGACGAAAGAATAAGACTGTTTAACAGGCAGATGCAGCCCCATTTTATCCACAACAGCCTCGGAGTCATAAAATATCTGTGCAGAAAGGATCCCGACGAAGCAAGGCTTGCCATAGACGAGCTTTCGGGATACCTTCGATCAAGCACGAACCTTATGAGTGAAGACGACTGCGTCTCCGTAGAAAGCGAGCTTGAGCTTGTCCGGCACTATATTTATATGCAAAAAAAGCGCTTCAGCGACAGATTTGATTGTATATTCGATATAAAAGACAAGGATTTCGATATGCCCCCCTTTACGATCCAGACCTGTGTTGATAACGCCATAAAACACGGACTTCGTCCAAAGGAGGAATTCAGCGGGACTGTCATTGTCCGGACATATTTAGAAAAAGGCAATCACATAACGCAAATAGAGGATGACGGAGTGGGATTCGATCCGGATATCCTTAATAATACAAGCTTTACAAAAAAACATGTGGGCATCATAAATTCACAAAAACGCCTTGGTCTTATGTGTAACGGAAGCATAAACATAAAAAGCACGAAGGGCACAGGCACGATAATAACCATAACAATACCTGCAAAATCAAATGAGGAGTGACTATGAATATACTTGTGGTAGATGATGAGGATTTTTTAAGAGACGAGCTTATTTTCAGCCTGGAAAAGCTGATCCCGGATGCGGAATATTCCGAAGCAGCGGACTACAGCAGCGCCGTAAAGCTTATTAACGAAAATCATTTTGATATAGCTTTTCTGGATATAAACATCCCCGGCAAAAACGGTCTTTCCGTAGCGGAAATCATTAAGAAAAAATCTTACGATACGGATATAGTCTTCGTTACTGCTTATGGGGAATATGCTGTAGATGCTTTTAAGCTTTTTGCCAGCGGATATATATTAAAGCCCGTAAATGATGCGGAATTAAAGTCCGTATTGGATCATATCTTAAGCTCCCCGGAAGCTGCAGGCGAAAAAAAGCTGGAAGTGCGGTGCTTCGGGAACTTCGAGCTTTTATCAAAGGGAAAACCCATAAAATTTAAGAGGAGCTTAAGCAAAGAAATCATGGCGTATTTGATATGCCAGCGGGGCACTTCCGTAAACAGAAACGAAATCTGTGCCATGATATTCCCTGACGAAGTATCCACCGAACAGGCAATTCCCAGGTTCAAGATAGCTTTTCATGACCTGGAAAAAGACATGTCGGAGGCGGGAATCAATGATGTGATCATTCACAACAAAAATGCCTATTCGGTAGATACCAAGCTTATTTCCTGTGATTATTATGATTATTTAACAGGCAAACCCGGCAGTGAAAACTCTTATCACGGCGAGTTTTTAAACCAATACAGCTGGGGCGAGGAATATATCTACGAGCTTGAAGAGTATTAAATATCTCCTTAATCCTCTTCTCTTTTCTTTCGGACGCTTTTTGTGGCAAAAGCTGAACCCACACCGCCTGCGATAAAGCCGGCGCCTATAAGAATCGCTGCATAGCCTCCCGTAAATGCAGACCCTTCCTGCCCTGCCGTAACCTGCGTTTTATTCTCCGTCGTCCCGATTTCGGGAGCGTTCGTATAATAAGAATCCTGATTCTCTACAAGGATTATATTGCTGCCGGGATAATGAGGATTAATAAGGGTCTCGATGTTTGCCGCAAATGTGGTTATCCTTGTAAATGTATGGTTAATATCCTCATACGCCATTGCCGAAAGATATGCCTCACAATATCCGTATTTATATCCGCTTATATAGCTTTCCGTATATTCTTTATCCGATGCGGCTTTGTAAGAGCTGCTGTCATAATCAGCCTCTTTTTCTCCCGCCTCGTAACCTGCATCGTATCCTTCATCATAGCCCTCGTACCATTCCTTTTTTTCCTTATCTGTGGAAGCACTGTCCTTAAGAGCATTATCCTCTATATCGTTACCGTAGGAAGATACGATGCTCTTATACAAAGTATCATCGCTTGCACCGAATATTATAATGTTCTGCGTTTTATTTCCTCCGCTATTGCTTCCGTTATAATCATCACGCAAAGCATATATAAGACTGTCAAGCACATCCGCCGCTATCTTATTGATAGTCGTAATATCATCTGCGGTAAACACTTCTTTAGCCTCATCTTCATCGAGTACTTCTTTTAACAGGTTTTTTGCTTTCGTTTTTGCCTTATTTACGCTATCGGTATCTCCGTTTATAATGCTGACAAAAATGCCTGCAATCATATACTTTCTGTAGCTGGTTGAAAAAGCATTCATAAAGTCATTTGCAAAATAATCCTTTATGGCCTCATTCTCTTCCGTAGATTTGCTTAAAAGCATATATGTCAAAGGTCCTAAATCATCCTGCAGGTATTTTACATATGTTTCCCTTGAGAGATATTCATCATCGCAAAGCCAGGAGAAGAAATCATTCAGGAATACGGGAATAGTAGTAACTCCGTCATTTTCCACAGGATCCTTACCTGCCATAAGCTTTTGGGTTGAAATCTTTTTCTTCTTAATCTTGGTATTTTTTTTATTTATTATTTCTTTTACACCGCAGTTTGAATATCCCCATTTAGCGGGTACGACGTACGTAACAATATCATTTTCGTCTACTACATTATGGATATTGTCATATGAAACATCTTCCGTGGTCGTAAGGGGAGCTTCTATTGTGTAAACGTAAATATTATCCTCGCTCACACCGGTACTTTCGGTATTTTGGTTAAGGTATTTTCCGAAAAGATCAGCTATGGCGCCGCCTCTGGAATATCCGGTAGCCCAGATTTTACCCGGCTTTAAGGAATATTTCTTTATATATTCATTATAATAATTGACAACAGCCTCTTTACCTTCCGCAAAGCCCTGGGAATCATCCGTATCTCCCACCTTAAAATCGGAAGTCCATTCCTTTAAACCGTTTGAAGTACCAAACACAGCTACTACAAGCTCTGTATCATCTATTTTCTTGTGTCCGAAGACAACATCCTGTACATCATTTTCACCTGTTCCGTAATTTACAATATCTGTAAAACCGGTGTTTTCAAGGATTTCCTCGGTATAGGCATCTCCCTCCTCGTCTACCTCTGCATTGGCAAGAGCCGCAGACATGGTGCGTAGATGCTCATTCTTCGCAGAGCCTGCCTCCCTGAAATAGTCGTCAGAATAATAATAAGTCCGTATATTATTTTCGCCGTAATAATAGCAGGTGTATTGTCCAGATATAATGCCGTAATATCCGTCATTTGCGTCTTTGCCGAATGCAACGCTTCCGGTTACAACAGTTGTAAAAGACATCATTACCGCCATTGTCACTGCAACTAATCTTTTCATAACGAATCCCTCCTTATATACAAATCCATATACGGATTCAGAATTCTGAATGCATTATAAAATACCCCGGGTAACAAAAAGGTTACAAATAAAAAAAGGCACCGCAATGCGATGCCTTAAACCTTAAAATCATACAAAACCGGTCTCTATGAGGACC
>CAJOQM010000107.1 GCA_905236845.1 uncultured Lachnospiraceae bacterium
AAAGATATCCCCACAGGTCATGATGCAGGTACATATTATGTATGGTATCGGGCATACCTGTCAAATAAGGATATGACAGTTCCTGAATGTGTGAAGGTGAATGTAGAGAAAGCACCTGTAACCGTAGAGACAGCGCCCGAGGCATCGGCTATCACCTATGGAGATAAGCTTTCCGAAAGCGTACTTACCGGCGGTGTGGCGATGTCAGGTGAAGATGAGATAGAAGGAAAATTTGAATGGGCGGATGGCACTGCTGCGCCTGAGGTTTCTGACAGCAATACTACCGGATATGATGTAGTATTTACTCCGGAGGATGATGTTAATTATAAGAACGCTGAATGCGAGGTTACCCTCGAGGTTAATGAACCTGAGGCGGCTGAACCCGATTCGGCAGAGCCTGATTCGGTTGAGCCTGGGGCAGTTGGCACCGGGGCGGCAGAGGAAGCGGCGGACAATGGCAAGTCTTCTGCTCCCGAGGCAGGTGATACAGCTCAGAATACGGGAGCTGCCGGTACGACCGACACGACGGATATGTCCGGAGCGAATGGTTCGACAGATATGTCCGGAACTACGGGGTCAACTGACATGTCCGTAGCATCCAAGGGACCTTTCGATAACACCGGAGTATCTGCAACATCTTCCGGAAGCATGGGGATATCTTCCCTTACGATTAATACAAAATCGGACGGTACGGCTGTCATCACCGCCATAAGCAGCAATCAGAAAAAGGTGACTGTAGACAGCACAGTTGAGGTAGACGGGGTCTCATATACGGTAACTGCCATATCAAAAGGCGCTTTTAAGAACTGCGCAAAGGCAAAGACCATAACTCTTCCGGATACGGTTAATACCATCGCCAAGGGTTCCTTTACCGGGGCAAAGAAGCTTAAGACTCTGAACATCGGTGTAAAGAAGTCCATAACCGTAAAGAAAGGGGCTTTCAGCGGCCTTGATACATCCGGCATTACCATAAACGCATCCGAAAAGATGTCAAAGAAGCAGCTTAAGAAATTTAAGAGTGCTCTTACCAAAGCCGGATTTGAAGGAAAGGTAAAGAACGGATATTCCTCGATTGATACAGCAAGTGTATTCGGAGACGGCAACAAGAATATTATAATAATCATTGCCGCAGCACTCATAGCAATAGCAGCCGGGACTCTGGCATCAAGGAAAGTTAAGAAAGAAATCTAACAACATATCGTTTCTCATTCGTAAAGCCGCCCGGGTAAGATGCCCCGGGCGGTTTTTTACGGAGCCAGAGCCGTGATGGGGACTACATATATCCCGTCGGGGCGCTTGTAGGCGGCGTTTGAAAGCCCGCAGATTACAGCCAGAGCTTTCGGAGGATTCCCGCCCGGCTCCTTTTCAATATCGCGCTTTATTTTCAGCAGATTTTCTGCCGCATCATCTATCTGATTGGCGCCAAGCTTTATTTCAAAGCCGCACCAGCTGCCATCCGGCATGGATATTACCGCATCCATTTCCCTGTTATTATAATCTTGATAATGATAGACCTCAGCTCCAAAGGATTGAGCATATATCCGTAAGTCCCGTTCGCATAAAGCCTCGAATAAAAACCCCAGTGTGTTTAAATCGCCTATCAGTTTGTCAGTATTTGCACCAAGCAATGCGCAGGCGAGAGAAGGGTCGGCCAGATGTCGTTTTTCTGCCTGCTTTACCCTTGCGGAAGACCTTAGCCTTTTTCCGAAAGGAAGCTGGTTGTCCGTCAGAAACAGGCGGTTAAGGACATCGAGATACGTGGCAATTGTTTCCACTGCGATGTCTTCATCGTCGGTTTCTTTGATGTCATTTTTTAAGGTTTTGTTTGTTACGGTGGTGGATTCGTTTCGAGCCAGAGACCGAAGCAGAAGACCCATCTTATGTTTGTCTCTGTCTATCCCGTCGAGGCGGTACATGTCGTCTTCTATTATGGCGCTGATATACTCTGCAGGCAGCAATGAAGCCTGCTTTAGGGAGGCGTCCTGATTCCCCGGCCACCCTCCCCGGATAATATTATCGATTATGTCGCTGAGATCTACTTCACCTGTCATTTCGGATATAGGATTTCCCGTGCAAATATCCTGCAGCGACACTTTGCCTGACGACCTGCCGCTTTCGTATAGTGACATCGGACGCATGCGAATTCTGGAGATCCGGCCCGCACCGCTATGCATGATGCCTTTTCTTTGCGGCGTGGATGAGCCTGTCAGGATATACAGGCCGTTTTCGTTTTTTTTATCCACTTCAAATCTGACGGCATCCCATAGCTCGGGAACCTCCTGCCATTCATCTATCAGCCTGGGTGCCTCGCCGGAAAGAGCGAGACTCGGACTCATTTGCGCAAGCCGCCTGTTTTGAAAGTTGCCCGATGGGTCGCCGATATAGATTTCACTATTGGAATGATGCGATGATGTCCATGTTTTGCCGCACCATTTGGCGCCTTCGATACAAACGGCACCAAAGACTTTAAGGTGTGTTTCTACATCTTTATCTACTATTCTTGCTTTATATTTTTTCTTGCTCATAGTGGCTTCCTCCCGAAAAACAGTTTATCTCAACTCGAGAGATTTGTCAATCTCAACTCGAGAGATTTGTCAATCTCAACTCGAGAGATTTGGAGATTTCAACTCGAGAGATTTGGAAATTTCAACTCGAGAGAGTTGTTGCACTTTTGTTGCGGTGGAGCCATCGGTCACCGTTTTTTACGTTTTAATCCCCTCCACATTCCAGAGGGGGATATTGGTGAGATAGTCCTGCTTGCGATAATTATTCATAGAGAATCTGATGGCTTTTTCAAATTTGAATTTTTCTACAAATGCCCGAAGGCTCTTTGATTTGAGATTCTCCTCAGCTTTAACCTCTATGGGAATCACATCTTTTCCATCCTGAATCAGGAAGTCAATCTCATTTTTGGATTTTTCATTAGAATAGTAATAAGGGGTATATTCGCCCATGACCATCAGCTCCTGCAGCACATATTGCTCCGCGAGAGCCCCCTTAAATTCCGTAAATATCCGGTTTCCTTCAAGGATGCTCCTTGCATCCAGACCGGACATTGCAGCTAAAAGCCCCACATCCGCAGCAAATAGCTTAAAAGCAGAAAATTCAGTATAGGACTTAAGCGGTACTCCCGGCTTTGATACGCAAAAAACCTTGTGAGCCAGACCGCAATCGACCAGCCATTGTATGGAAACCTCGAATTCGGCAGATCTCCCACCCTTTTTTATCTTCCCGAAGAAAAACTTTTTATTCTCCTTGGAAAGCTGCATAGGCAGGGAATTCCATACCATTCGGGTGCGCTCGAGTTCGGATTTTTTTTCGATATGCTTGCTGAAATCATTCTCGTACAGGGCAAGTATTTCATTCTGAATCTGTCTGACTTCATCCAAATCACCCTCATCGATATATGATTGGATAGCTTCGGGCATTCCCCCGATGAAATAGTATTTTTTCAGCAGGTCAGAATATTTATCACGGAAGGTCACGTTTTTGTCTGATTGGATATCATATATAAATTTGCTGAGAGTATCTTCCCCCATCGCTCTTACAAACTCGCCGAACGATAAAGGATACATCCTGAGGATATTTACTTTTCCCACGGGAAATGAGACGCCTTTATGTATGGCGACTCCCAGGAGCGAGCCTGCCACCATAATATGATATTCAGGCGCATTTTCATAGAAATACTTAAGCGCTGATAAAGCTGTCGGTACTTCCTGAACCTCGTCGAGGATAATAAGCGTTTTATCCGGAATAATCTGCACCCCGGTTTCAATAGAGATGTCCTCCAGTATTCTCGAAATGTCAGAATCCCTCTCAAAGGAGGCCTTCATAGCGGGATTATTATCCAGGTTGACATAGGCCGTGTTTTCGTAATACCTGGCGCCAAATTCCTTCATAGCCCAGGTCTTGCCCACTTGTCTTGCACCTTGCAGGATGAGAGGCTTTCTTTTTGCTTTGTTTTTCCATTTCAAAAGATCCTTAAAAATAGTGCGTTCCATAATTATCCTCCCGAGACATTATACACTTTTTCGAAGATAAATCAAGCAAAAAGCACACTTTTTCGAAGATAAATCAAGCGAAAAACACACTTTTTTGAAGATAATTTTTGTTGCACTTCGTGTGGTAGAATTTTTGAAAAGGTTGAAAAATGGGAGCAGGCTCCCTGACTTGCGGTGGCTCGGGGTTAAAGGAGAGTGGCCTATGAAAAAGTTTATGATTTCAAAATTTAAGAGGATATGATTGTAAATGGAAATATTACGGGCTCCGGAGAAGAGATATTTTATGGAAACTTAGAGCTTTATGATAAAAAGTCCCTGGTGTTCACCGGCAAAATCAAAGATGATGTAAAAGTTACATATCTCCACGAAGATAGTGAAGATAATAAAGATGAAGATGAAAATACCAAAGAAGCAGCCGGTGAGAACGGTGATGCCGACAAAAATAACAATACAATGACAGCATCTGTTATAAGTGATCCAAGCGGAGACAGAAATATCGAATCGATTATTGTGGCGGCGGTCGTAGGAGTTGCAGCAGGCGCCGCCGGAGGATATTTAGCAGGTAGCAGGAAAAACAAATAGGAATGGGTGCATTCGCACCCTGACACGGTACGGGGCTTGAACCCCGCACCGTGTTTTCTTGCAAGCACATTCTCCGACGGAAATTTCGCAAATAAATCCCGGGATGAGACCCGGGATTTACTTTTCTATTTGGTTTTTACTTTCTTTGCCTTGCTCCAGGCGGAATAATAAATGACACCGTCTATTTTTTTGTAGCATCTTATCCTTACGTAATATTTTTTCTTTGAAGAAAGCTTCTTTATGGTAAGGGTTTTCTTTGCTGCTTTTACGGTGGTGGTAACAGCTGTTTTAAAATTCTTTTTTGTGCTGTACTGGATTTCATATCCCGTCACATCCGTACGTTTATTCCATGTTATTTTAAAGCCTTTTGATCTTGCTTTTAATTTCTTCAGGGTGGTCTTGTTTATTTTTATGGAATAGGATGTCCGGGTGGCTGTTGCCTGCTGGCTTATGGTATAAGAAGCCGTAGCAGAGCCGCTGTACAAATATCCGAAATCAACCGTTACCTTGTGGGTGCCGACAGAGGCGGTATCGGAGTCATAGGAAACGGTATAATACCTTGAGGATACTACATTGCCGGAAGAATCCGTAACAGTGACATCGGGAGTCTTTGCCAGCCCGTCATAGGTGTAGGAGGAGCTGCTTAAGGATACGGTATATCCGGAAGCATCCTTTACAACACCTGAGCCCGAAGAAGTATCCGATACGGAAGGATCCTTATATCTCCAGGGTATCTTGAAATTCACAAGACTTGTAAGCCAGGTTTTGCCGTTTACTCTCTTTGCGTTCAGGGTATTTATGACTACGCTGCGGATCCTCTGTTTTCCTGTTCCCGCAATGTTTGCCATGGAGCTTACGGAGCTGATGACGTAATAATTGCCGCCGCTTGAGCCCAGGTACATCATGGTATGCCCGGGGAAATAAAGCAATGTTCCCGGAGGCATATGGTCAAGGAGTGCCTCTTTTTCCGAATCGCTGTAATCTGATACGTCATATCCGAATATGGCGGCCTTTCTCTGGTATGTGGTATTTCTGGGAAGATCTATGCCAAAGCATGCGTATATGTTTCTGGTATACTGGCTGCAATCGTCCGAACTAAGCATACCGCCCCATCCGTAGCGCTTGCCCAGCATGCTCATGGCGACGTTTATGATGTTTTGGGATGTGGGCTCAAGATAGCCGATGGAGACATAGTCGGATTCGCTTATAAGGGCGTTTTTGCCCACATAATTGCCCGCGTCATCCCTTGTGGGAAGCTTTATAACGTAATTGTAATAAGAGGTCCTGTTGGATACGTATTCTTCTGTCTCTACAGATACCAGAGGTACCTTCGTACCCATGGTAAGAGCCACGTTTGCCGTGGATGTATCCGCATTGGAGTCTTCAGTGTACACCTTATATCCGTAGACTACCAAAGTATCTTCTTCATCCGTCTTCCAGGATGAAAGCCATTCGCTTTTGGATGCGCATATGGCAAGGTCTGATGCTGCCACCCATCCGCTAAGGAAGGATGAGCGGACAAAATACCATTTGCTGTCATTTGAGACCGCACGGATTACCACGGGCTCATTTATGCGAAGTCCCGAGAGATATTGGTTGTCAAAGTCCGGGTCGTCCTCATCGTCATATACGGGTATATCCGCAGGAAGGAAATTCATGGTTGTATATTTAACCGGAAGGGCGTATTTTACTGTTTCATAGACAGTGGCAGATTTTACATTCTCAAGAGCGTTGTAAAAATATCCTTCGGCTTCTGTCTTTGAGTTTCCGTTGGAATCATAATATGTATCATAGATATTTATGATATTGCCGTTGGAGTCCTTGCCGTATTGTGTTTTGGGATCTGACGGTGTCCCCACGTAATATTCAATATCAGACTCTGCACTTGAAACCAGGCTGCTTAAGGATACCGTGGAGCTGTAATTTTCTATATCAACCTGATATGTGCCGGATGCTTCGATTCCTCCTTCGTTTATGTCTGAAATCTCATCATCATCCGTAAGCACGGAAGAAGCATCATCCGCAAGAGATGTCCAGTATGAGGCGCTTGTCATATCTGATGTTACATTGTCCATAAGGATGACGGAAGCCCCGTTTACAGTGACGGTCTTATACGAAGAGCCGGATGCAAAAGCCGTAGATGTTCCCTGCGCAGATGTGAAAACCAACGCTGCTGCAAGTATTAAAGATAATTTTTTTCTCATTATGATATCCCCCTCTTTTGATATAGGATAAACACATCAACTTGCCGATTATATCGAATTTTATTTATTATTTCAATGAAATGTGGTAAAATAATGCAGTTAGTGAATCGAAACGAGAGGAAATATTATGTCTGATACAGAAAATCAATATTTAAAGCTTCAAAACGGAAGCGATATAAGAGGCGTTGCCGTAGAAGGTGTAGAGGGCGAGAGCGTAAATCTCACCCGGGAGAGGATGTATTATATAGCCCGAAGCTTTGTTAAAAGCGTATGCAAAAAGACGGGCAAGGAAGCAGGAGATATTGTTGTTACCATAGGTCATGATTCCAGGATAAGCGCAAAGGAGCTTAAGGATGCGGCGGTTTTCGGCATCCTTAAAGAAGGGGCAAAGCCTGTATATACAGGCCTTTCTACGACGCCTGCCATGTTTATGTCCACGGTGCTTCCGGGGATAAAGTCGGACGGAGCCATGATGCTTACGGCAAGCCACCTTCCTTATAATAGAAACGGAGCAAAGCTTTTTACCGCAAATGGCGGATACGAGAAGACGGATATAGCGGAGCTTCTTAAGGATGCTGCGGCTTTTGAAGAAAGAGATGGCGAAGCGGGCAGCGTTTCTTTTTGGGAAAAAGGTGAAGGCAGCCCATGCGGGGAATATGACCTTATGAAAGAATATTCCGCCCATCTTTGCGATATCATAAAAAAGAACGTTAATGCCGGGGATTATGATGCCCCCTTAAAGGGGCTTCACATAGTAGTGGATGCGGGAAACGGCGCAAGCGGCTTCTTTGCCCCTGATGTCCTTAAAAAGCTGGGAGCGGATGTATCGGGGAGCCGTTTCCTTGAGCCTGACGGAATGTTCCCGAATCACCAGCCCAATCCCGAGAACAAGAAGGCTATGGAATCTATCCAAAGCTGTGTACTTGAAAACAAGGCGGATCTCGGAATCATATTTGATACCGACGGGGACAGGGCGGCCGCCGTATTTGCGGACGGCTCTGAAATAAACAGAAATGCGTTTATCGCTATAAGCGCAGCGATTTTGGCAAAGGATTATCCCGGAACCACGGTAGTAACGGACTCTATTACAAGCGACGAGCTTACGGATTTTCTGGA
The DNA here is from genome assembly GCA_905236845.1 of uncultured Lachnospiraceae bacterium. Lineage (GTDB taxonomy): Bacteria > Bacillota > Clostridia > Lachnospirales > Lachnospiraceae > RUG14243. The sequence goes on from CAJOQM010000107.1 coordinate 7,904, forward strand.
AAACAGCCTTGGTATGAAGCATCACCGCTTCAAGCGGGGCTACAGGAATGTTATTAACGAAGCTGTCAGACTTAATAATGAAGGTATAGAGACTCATCTTGCCATGGAAACCTCAGGTCACGGAGCCGTCAAGGAAAATTATTTCCTTGACGACGGGGCATATCTTTCCGTTATGCTTATATGCGCCCTTGCTTCTATGCGTAACGAGGGAGGGGATGTAACAGACCTTATAAAAGATCTTAAATATCCTGCGGAAGCTACGGAATTCAGGATGAAGATACCTGCTGAAGATTTCGCCGCTTTTGGAGAGAAAACCATCGGAGATTTCAGGAGCTTTTGTAAGGAAACTGAAGGTTTTTCCATAGAGGAGAAAAACTACGAAGGAGTAAGAGTACGGGTGGATACGGGAGATATACACGGCTGGCTCCTTCTTCGCATGAGCCTTCATGACCCGATCTTGCCTCTTAATGTGGAATCAAAAGAGCCGGGCGGTCTTGAAAAGATCCTTGATATGGTAAGAGGATTTTTCAAAGAAAGAGGACTTGAATTATGAATTCAACAGATCAGGCGATAAAGGATTTTACGGAATACGGAAAAAGGACAAACCTTATTACCCCCGATGAGACTGAATATTCCGTTATGCGGATACTTTCCCTTTTTGGCAAAAATGACTGGGAAGAGCCCGAAGATACCGTATTTAACCATCTGGAGGATGCAAAGAGCGCCATAGATGAAGGCTGGCTTTTGGATGAGATATTAAAGCAGTTTACGAAGGAAGCCGTAAAGGCCGGGATCTGCAGGGATGAGAAGGGGGATTTGGAGGAGCTTAAGGCAAAGCTTATGGACTGCATAATGCCCCGCCCTCATGAGCTTAATGATGCTTTTCATGTGTTTTACCGCAAGGATGCAAGGGAGGCTACGGCGTGGTTTAGCGAATTTTCAAAAAATGCCGCAATATCCGGAGATAAGACCATGCTTAATTACAGAGCTGTTCCTGTAGATATATGCGGCGAGCCCTGGGAGCTTGCTTTCCCGCAGCCGGCATTTTTTGATGAATATTTTTCCCTTACATATTGCGGAAGGTGGCCTATTGATATTGCATCCGGGATATATGACAGAGTGGTTGATTTTATAAACAAATTCCCGGGATACAATGTATGCGCAGCTATTGATCTCGGAGAGGCAAAGCCCTTTGAATACAGAATAATAGGCGGGAAGGAACGCTTCCCCATAGAGAGTGCAGATATGCTTGGCGGCTTTGGAATAGAGGAATTTTCCGGAGTGCGATGCTTTATATCGGAATGGCCTCTTAGCACTATAAGGCTCGTATCCTATAACGAGATGGGTCTTTGCAGCCTTGCAAGCCGTATCTCCAAAATATGGCAAAGGTACGGTGAAGGCAGCAATACATCCTATGTACTTGCAAGAAATACGGGAGATGTTTTTGAAGCTGATATAGTCCTCCTTAAAGCAGGAAAATCCCCGGATATTACAGAGGTATTCGGACTGAAGAGGGAAGGTGTTACCGCAGATGCAATAAATCCGGCATCGGATTGTGTATTTCCGGATAACGACGAAGGTCACAAGGCATTTGAAACATTTATAGAAAGACTTCAGAAAGGTGACGTCGGAGGCGAATAAATATGACACTTACATCAAGTTTTGAATTGAAAAACGGGCAGACTTTGGTTACAATAAACGGATATGCGGGGGAAACGGATTTTTATGCCATGTACGACGTTATCAAAGAAAAGATAGGTCCCGACGGCATCCGCTACGGCGTGGATTCCATGTGCGTTGACGGCTCCTTTGAAAAGGGGAATATCCGTATACGCATGAGCTCCGAAAGCGCATATGATTATATGTGCCTTATGTATGATAAAAGCGAATATACTCCGGAGGAAAACGAAACAATATCCGGCTGGACAGAGATGCTGGCAAATACCATGAGAGCTGTCCACGAGCCTGTTGAGGCGGAGGATGACTGGTAGGAAGGCGCGGCGAAAATTATGTGGGATGTGCATACGCACTGCAGCTTTTCGGGAGACAGCACCGAACCTCCCGAGAATATGGTGCAATCAGCTATAGACAAAGGGCTTTTGGGAATATGCTTTACGGATCATACGGATCTTTATTATCCAAAGAGCCCGAATGAAGATGATTTTAAGATAGATTATGATGAATATTTCCGTAAATTAAGATCGGTAAAGGAGCAGTTTGAAGGCAGGATAAAGATTAATATCGGCGTAGAGCTGGGGCAGCAGGTTATAGCTGCAGATGAAAACGAAAAGCTCCTTTCAAAATATCCTTTTGATTTTTGCATTGGTTCTGTACATGTGGTAGACGGCAAAGACCCTTATTATCCCGGATTCTTTGATGTGCTGGGGGAAAAGGAAGCCTTCAGGAGATATTTTGAAGTCACTGTGGAAAACCTGGAGAGATTCACCGGCTTTGATGTGCTGGGGCATCTTGGATATATTGCCCGCTATGCTCCGCATAAAGACGATAATTATAACTATCTTGAATATCTTGATTTGGTTGATGTGATTTTAAATAAACTTATCGATCGGGGCATAGGCTTGGAAATAAATACCTCCGGAATCCGGGGAGGTCTTAAGGATGCCATACCTGTCCGGGGGATTTTTGAAAGATACAAAGAGCTTGGAGGAGAGATAGTTACGACAGGCTCCGATGCCCATAACGCAGGGGATGTGGCGGCGGATTTTGACAGGGCACGGGAAATACTTACTGATTGCGGTTTTAAATACTATGCCGTATATACCCAAAGAAAACCGGAGTTTTTTAAGTTTACATAATACCAGAGAAAGCAGCTTGTTTTACCGAAGGTCATCGATGTCAACAAAAGACATCCGTGTCAACAACAGACTTTCGGGCTTTCGATATACAAAATACAGATTAAGGGATACTCGATAAAATATATGGATTATACAGACAGCATAAAAAACGGAAACAAGGTCATAAAGCCCGAAAAAATGAGCCCCAGGCATAACCTTTTGCTTTGTGAGGAAGTAGCTTCCAAATGGTTTTCCAAAGATAAGACAAAGGATATAGTCGTGCTTCATATAAACCATTGCATGGAAAATTCCTTTGAATTATGCAGGGTCCTTGACAGTGCTTTTGAAACGGTCGTTTTCATCGGAGCGCCTTATAATGAGATGCTGCCGCCTGCTGATGAAAGCTTTGTTTCCTACGGAGCCCGGAATACGGCAGATGAGGAGCACTTCAAGATATTTCGGCAGGGGGATGTTATAGAAGAATTTTCCGGAGGATTCATAGAAATCGTCCAGAAAATGATAGAGAAAGCTCTTATTAGAGATATAATTCCCCTTTTGGAAGAGGGTAAAAGACTCCTTGTTATTGAAGACGGCGGATATCATTATCAGGTTATAAGGCGTCTTTATGAGGAATATCCCGTGCTTAAAGACAGGGTGATGGGAGCCGTGGAGCAGACGACTTCCGGAACGGTGCGGGGCTACAATCTGGCGCAAAATCAGGGATACTGGTATCCACATTTGAGCGTGTCCCGGTCAAAAATAAAGATGAATATAGAAGCCCGTTTTATATCCGAGCGGGTAGTGGAGGAGCTGTCCCGTTTTCTTTACGGAATAAATACGTTTTATGAATTTCATGAGATACTGGTTTTGGGATATGGCGTAATCGGCAGAGGAGTGGCGCAGCTTTTGAAAGCCCGGGCAGTGGATATCAGGGTGTATGATACGGATCCTGATATTATGGAAGTAGCAAGAAATGACGGGCACCAGACCGTATCTTCCGCAGACTATGGCGGTTTTTCCACGGATACCATAATCATCGGAAACACCGGTTTTGCCTCTTTGGACGAGCATATGCTTTCCTGCTTTTTTGAGGGGGAGGGGAGAAATCTGTATCTTGCAAGCAGCTCCTCCCAGGATGTGGAATTTAAGACGTTTTTGGAAATGATAAGCGGCGAGAGGCTGCTTCCCCGGGGAGTTGAGCTAAAAGCCATATATGCTTTTGCCGGATCCGATGAATATGTTTTTAAGTGTGCGGACAGGAATGGGAATGAAATAAAAAAGAGTGTCTTTCTTATTGCCAAGGGACGTCCCGTAAATTTTTTCCGCAAAAACGTCATCAGCCTGACAAACTGCATGATAGACCTTATTTTTGCCCAGATGATAATGATGGGCTCATGGATATTAAGACACCCGGAGGCTTTGAAAAAGCTGCATCTTCTGGGGGCGGAAGAGGAGCTTAAGGATGAAAGCTCGGAGAAGGAGCTTTTGAAGCGGTGGCTTGAGCTATACCATTTTTCAGAGGAAAAGGGGCTTTCGCTTTTTAACAGCCCTCATCCGAAATGGCAGTCTCTTCAGGGACGGCTTTTGAACAGGGAGGATATAAATGGAACAGATTGAAAAACGCATAGTAAAAGAGACCTTCCATAAGTTTCTCGTTCCGACTGTTTTAAGTTCCATTACCCTTTCTGTTATATCTATGACAGATCTTATTATTGCAGGTAATCTTATCGGAAACGGGGCTCTTACGGCTATAGGAGTGTCCCTTCCCGTAGTGATACTTGCGCAGATTCTTTATGCGCTCTTTGGAATGGGCGGTGCTATTTTCCTTTCTTTGAGGATGGGGCAGGGCGACCGCAAAAGCTGCAGCAGGATATTTACGATATCATTATTCTGCGCTCTGGTATGTTCGGTGATAATAGCTGTTTTGGGGCTTGTATTTCTAAATCCCGTAACCTGGTTTTTAGGGGGAACCGTGGGAAACGGAATCGCAGGACCGGAAGGATATGTGGGAGTACTGTTTTTGGGCTTTCCCCTGATTACTCTTTCGCCTATTATGGTGACATTCCTGCGCAATGACAACGAACAGCGCTATGCCATGATATGCGTGGTTTCGGCGGGTTTACTTAATATTGTTTTTTCTGTATTATTTGTGACGGTCTTTAATCTTTCCTGTGCGGGCGTAGCCCTGGGTACCGTAGTTGCAGAGGCTCTCTGCTGCTTTATGGCCGCATTAAGGCTTTTTCACAAAAACCGTATGTTTTCTCTCGTGCGCTTCTGGGAGCAGAAGGATGAAAGCTTTATGACGACTGCGGTTCAGATCGGAGGAAAAGGGGTGACTCTGGCTATTATTTTTGCATCCCAGATTCTTCTTACAATAGTTATAAACAGGCTCCTTGCTGTCTACGGCGGAGACGAGGGAATAGCCATCTACGGCATTTTGAAATATCTTATCAATTTTCTCTTTGCGTTGTTTGACGGCGTCTCCGGTTCCATGCAGCCTATGCTGGGTATTTATTACGGAGAGCGGGAAGAGGAAAATGTCAGGGAAACTGCGCATATCGGCATGACGTACATGATGGGGTTTGCGATTGTTATGTCAATACTTACTTTTTTCGGCGGACAGCTGCTTTTGATATTGTTTAATGTAACGGATCCTGATATGGCTCAAAATACCATAGGGGCCTTCAGGGTGCTTTCACTGTATTGGCCTGTTGTGGCGTTTACTACGTTTTTTAATACATTTTACCGCTGTACGGGCAGGAGCGCAGTGGCCTTTTTGTTAAGCCTGCTTGATAATATGGTCTGTGCTCTGATTGCCGTATGGGTCATGACGGGATTGGTAGGCATGAAGGGCGTATGGTGGGGGCTGCTTGTAGGGGGAGCATGCACGGCGCTGGGGCTGACTCTGTTTTGCTTTTTTACCCACAATAATATGCTTTTGCTTAATAAGATTCATTTTGAGAGAACGAACGGGCAGTTTCACCGGGTGTGCGAGGCTGTAAACGACAATATCCCCGGCCTTCTTGAGGATGTGGAAGGATACTGTGATGAGGCTGAAATTGCCATAAAACAGACATATTATATAAATCTTGTTATAGAAGAGCTGGTAGTTAATGTCGTCAGCATGGCAAAGGGCGACGGCAGGAATTTCAGTTATGTAGACATACGCATAGCTCCCGTGAAAATGGATAATGAAAAGCATGTAATGCTTCGAGTGCGGGACAATCTGACGCAGTTTGATCCTACATCATCGAATGTGGGAGATATGGAATCCTTTAAGGACGATCTTATGGGAGGCGGAGAAACCAATGTCTCTCTGGATGGGGATATCAACGAGCTTGGATTGGCTATCGTAAAAAAAATTGCAAAAGACTATCAATATAGACGCACAATAGGTTATAATAACTTCATGGTAATAATATAAAGCATCGGAGGACATGAGCTATGAAAGAGATATTTTTGCCTTTTACAAAAAAAGAATGGCTGTTTAGAATGGTTTTTGTAGGCGTGTTGTTTGTAGTTGTGGCTGCGCCTTTTAAATCCATTCTTACGCTTGTTCCGGGTATGACGGAGGTACGACCCGCAAACATGATTCCCGTAGTCTTCGGACTGATCTGGGGACCTGCCGGTGCGTGGGGTATAGCCGTAGCGAACGCCATTACGGACGTAATAAGCGGTTCGGGCTTTAATGTATGGTTTCCCGGATTTCTTATTAATTTTTTCTATGCCTATCTTCCGTATAAAATGTGGTACAGCCTGGATCTTGGCAGAAAGACTGTGGATAAGCCGAATCTTAAAAGCGTGAGTGACATAGTTCGTTTTATCATTATTGTGTTTGTTGATTCTCTTGTGACTACGGTGCTTTTGTCCGTTCTTTTTGAGTATCTGGGATTCCAGACCTATGGTTCCTCGGGACTTTTGCTCTTTTTCAACAATTTTGATTTTGCCGTAGTATTGGGGATTCCCGTAATCCTTCTTATAGGCAGCCGCAAGAATGCAGTCTTCTGGATACCGGAAGGAATTGAAAGAAAAGGACGCAGAGGGTATTCTACAGTCTCAAATATAATGTTATTTAGCCTTGCGACTTTTGGACTTGTTTATTATCTGCTTGCGCGTTTTCAGGGAGCGTCAATCCCCGTACAGACGGAGCTTTGGATATTTGATCTGGGAATATTGATAGAAATAGCTTATGTCTTTAAAGGATTTATGCATTATGAAAATGAGGTTCAGAAAGTAAATATCCGAACTCTTTCAATCCGTGCAAAGGTTATGCTGGGATTCCTTCTTATTACTGTTTTTTGTGTCGTTATGGTGGGCGTTACCGCATATATGGGACGCGCTGACGTATTAAGCGGTAAAGATCTTTGGGAATACATATATGTGGCTGTGGGTATATCATTAAACATAATGTTCGTCGTTTCCCTTCTTTTCCTCCGTTATGTTGAAAAGAATATAACTATCCCCGTAGAGATTATCGCCGGAGAGGTGGATGAGTTTGCGGGAAGAGACCATCTGGCAGATGTAAAAGACGAAGTCGATCTTAGCGCCGGCAGAAACAGATTCTATACCGGCGATGAGATAGAAGGTCTGTCGGAAGCCTTCGGGCACATGATGGATGATATCAACAGCTATGTGGGTAATCTGGTTTCCGTTACTGCGGAAAAAGAGCGTATCGGGGCAGAGCTTGACATCGCCACCCAGATTCAGGCGGATATGCTTCCTTCTATCTTCCCTGCTTTCCCCGAGCGTCCGGAGATTGATATTTATGCATCAATGAATCCTGCAAAAGAAGTAGGCGGAGATTTTTATGACTTCTTTATGATAGATGACGACCATATAGGTATGGTTATGGCGGATGTTTCCGGCAAGGGCGTGCCGGCGGCTCTTTTTATGGTCATTGCAAAGACTCTTATTAAGAACCAGTCCCAGCTTAGCGAAAGCCCTGCAGAGATCCTGTATAACGTAAACAATCAGCTTTGCGAAGGCAATGAGGCGGGACTTTTCGTAACGGTATGGCTTGGAATCGTGCAGATATCCACGGGAAAGGGCATGGCTGCAAATGCAGGTCATGAATATCCTGTTATACGCAGAGCCGGGGGACAGTTTGAGCTTATAAAGACAAAGCATTCTCCTGCTGTAGCCTGCATGGAAGAAATGAAATTCAAAGAGCATGAATTTGAGCTTAACAGAGGTGATATTCTGTATGTATATACCGACGGTGTTCCCGAGGCTACAGATGCAAATAACGAGCTCTACGGCACCGACAGAATGCTTGAAGCGCTTAATACCATTCCCGAAGATACATCTATGGAGAACATCCTCAAGACAGTGCGTGCATCCGTGGATGAATTCGTAGGTGATGCACCTCAGTTTGACGATCTGACTCATTTGGCATTTGTGCTTAAGTAATTATGGGAGACGAACCAGCTTAAACCGGGGCAATAAGGATACATATATGAACGATAAAAAGCGGGTAAAATATACATATATTTTTACGATTATATTTATTATGATGTTTCTTTTTATATTTCAGCTTGTTTTTTATCGGGGTATCGGGACTTTAAGGGAAATATATATCATAAATATCGGCGTGGATATGACCGGTATGATAATGGGAGCGGTAATATACATATGCTGCCTTATTGATATCCAGAAATCCGGAGAAGAAAAGCGGTACCTTCTTGCTCTGGTCGGAGTTGCTTATGTAGGACTTTTTGCGGATGCCTGCTCCTGGCTTGTAGACGGAATACCCGCCTGGCGTCTCCTTAATATAGCCGATAACACTCTTTTTTATTTCGTTGGACCTCTTGAAGCGTTTTTCTTCTGGATGTACACGAGAGCATATCTTAATCTGAATTCCGATATTATTAAGCTGACCGAAAAAGCGTTAAAAATCGGGTTTATAGCAGTCGCTGCAATAAGGATAATCAATATATTTACCGGAATATATTTTACGGTAGATGAATCGGGTATCTACGAAAGAAGTCCCCTGTATCCTTTATCCATGCTGTATATACTGCTTGTGCTTGTCTCGTCTTTGGCGATGGTTATTGCTGTAAGAAGCAGGCTCAAGAGATATCAGAGAGTATCCTTCTTTATATACGGGCTTTCTCCCGTGGGAGCTGCTGTCATTACTGTTTTTTCTTACGGGCTTTCTGTAAACCAGATAGTCGTAATGCTGTCAATCCTTGTTATGTATTGCATATTAAATGTGTCGGAGGGAATTGAAAGGGCAGTAGCAGACAGAGACCTTTCTCTTTCGGCTGATATACAGCTCAATGCGCTTCCCCGTACGTTTCCGTATCTTCCCGAAAGGAAGGAGTTTGACATCTATGCTTCCATGGATCCTGCCAAAGAAGTAGGAGGGGATTTCTATGACTTTTTTATGGTGGACGAAGACCATATAGCCATAGTCATAGCGGATGTATCGGGGAAGGGGATGCCGGCTTCTTTGTTTATGATGGTATCAATAGCTATGATCAAGGATTACGCTCTCATAAATCCCGATCCGTCAGAGGTTCTTTATAATGTGAACAATCGCCTGTGTGACGGCAATGTGTCGGAGCTTTTTGTTACTGTATGGATGGGAATTATAGACTTAAGAACCGGAGAAGGCATAGCTGCGAATGCGGGTCATGAACATCCCGTAATAAAGAGAGCCGGCGGGAAATATGAGCTGGTAATTTATAAACATTCTCCGGCAGTAGCCACTATAGAAAATATTTATTTCAGAAATCATGAATTCAAACTAAACCACGGAGACACCCTCTATGTTTATACAGACGGTGTTCCCGAGGCTACAAATGCTTACGATGAGCTATATGGCACTGACAGGATGTTAGATGCTCTCAACTCTACCCCGCATGATACACCTGTGGAGGATATCTTAAAGACAGTCCGTACATCTGTCGATGAATTCGTGGGAGACGCCCCCCAATTTGACGATCTGACGCATTTGGCGTTTAAGTTTTTCTGATAATACAAAGCGATTAGTCGTAGTTGGCAGTTAGTTCGACGGAGTGGGTTGCGTTTGCGATGAGAATATATACATAAAACCCCTTATATTATCTCTAAAAGCTCATCTGTGCTCTTTCTGGGAGGCATGGCAGGCTCTTTTTCCGGATAGCCTGCAGCGATAAGGGCGGCTACGCCGTATTCATCGGAAAGCCCCAGTATCTCCTTGATTTCGTCTTCGTTGAATATTCCGATAATGCAGGTTCCTACGCCTTTTTCGTAGGCTGAAAGGCAAAATGTTTGTGTAGCTATACCCGCATCAAAGACTTCCCAGCGGTCTTCTTTGGATGTAGAGAAACTGCCGTCCTTTTCAAAGCCGCTTATTCCCTTCTTTGTAACTACCGCTATAACCGCAGCAGCGCGGTCTGTGGTCTTTCCGTTAAATTCAAAAGCTCTTCCGCAGCTTTCCGATATCTTTGCCTTTGTTTCAGCGCTCGTAACGGCGATATAGCTCGTAGGCTGCACATTCTTCCAGCTGGGTGCATATGCCGAAAGCTCTGCGATTTCCTTAAGAACAGCCTTGTCTATGGGCTTATCCTCATATTTGCGTATGCTTCGTCTTCCTTTTATTACTTCTGTAAATTCCATATGGGCTTCCTCCTTAATAATTGTTTTCGTTTTCAACAGTTCGCCAATATGCTATCCCATTATAGTCAAAAATCTGAAAATGTAAACCGGAAACATGGTCTGTTGGGAAAATGATGCAGAAAAAATGACGTATAGTAATTTTATAAGGAAGGTTTGGTTGACATCTTTCTGGGTTTTGGATATGATTTTCGTGGAATTCAATTCAGGGGTAGTTCTGCTCCTGCGGCGTTTTCGACCGGAGTTTCCAAAGAATGTTTTTTATACTGTTGTGGGAAATGTATATGAATATCTGTATGGATGTTGCAAATACCTGTTAAGAGGGAAGAAGTTGATTTTTACAGGTAG
>CAJOQM010000108.1 GCA_905236845.1 uncultured Lachnospiraceae bacterium
CACTCCTACGACTAGACTCAAGCTACGCCTGCGGCTTGCTTTCGTCAAGTTCTCTGGATGGCTTGGTGGCATCCCACCTGCCCGCATAATATAAGCTAATTTAATCAGCGTTTCCCTAAAGCAACCGGAAAAGGGTTGACATAACACCGGGCGGCAAGCCCCGAATACAAGGAGGTAAAAATGAAAATCAACACCAGACTGTTTGGCGAGGTAGATGTGGATGATGCAAAGATCCTTAATTTCGAAAGCGGCATCATCGGATTTCCCGACTACAAGAAGTTCACTCTTGTCTATGATGTAGAGAGAGAACAGGATGCATCCATTATATGGCTGCAGTCCATGGATGAGGCGCAGCTTGCCCTTCCCATAATCAACCCTCTTCTCGTAAAGGAGGACTACAATCCTACCGTAGAGGATCAGTTTTTGGAGTCTTTAGGCGACCTCGGACCTGAAAACACATTAGTATTTATTACGGTTACTGTGCCGCAGGATATCGAAAAGATGACTGTAAATCTGCGGGCTCCCATTATTATAAATGCGGAAAACAGAAAGGCTGTCCAGATTATTATCGAAGACGACCTTCCCGTTCGTTTCCCCGTATATGAAATACTCTCCGCAAATAACGAAGCAAAGGAGGGCGAATAATATGCTGGCATTAACCAGGCGAAAAGGCGAGGCCATTATAATAAACAACAATATTGAGCTTACTATTCTTGATATAAAGGGTGACCAGGTAAAGGTAGGAATAGCTGCCCCCAGGGAAGTCCCCGTATATCGGAAGGAAGTATATCTCCAGATAGAAAATGCAAACAAAGAAGCCATGGAAGCAAGCTCTGTGGATGCTTTGAATGCGCTTATCAAGGGCAAAAAGTGATGGCATCTTTTGTCGGGTTAAGTTTTATCAAGAAACGTCCGATATTAAATACACAGTAATAGTATGCCAGCCCGGTCCGGTACTTAAGGACAAAATCACAAGGAGGTGTAATTATGGCAGGAATAGATGCAATAGGCGGAGCAAGCAGCGTATACAACGCTCCTTCGTATCAGACGCCGACTCAGGCAGCCCCGGAAACAAGGACGGTCGAGGCTCCTGAAGCACCGGAAAGGAAGCCCGAAAGCGACGGCAATCAGGCTCCCCTCGAATATGAGATAACGGATTCCGGTTCGAGAAACAATCAGTCCGCAGATACTACAGAGGCTCTGAAAAAGGCAGTAGACGAGATAAACAGCAAAGCCAAGTATTCAGAGGCTCAGTTTGCCGTGCATGAGGGGACGAACCGCATCATGGTAAAGATTGTGGATAAAACCACAAAAGAAGTAATAAAAGAGCTGCCGCCCGAAAAGACCCTTGACATGATAGCCAAGGCATGGGAGCTTGCGGGGCTTATGGTAGACGAGAAGAGATAAGGAGGCGAGGATATGGCAGTAAGATTAACAGGTATAGCATCCGGCCTTGATACGGATGCCATCGTATCCGAGCTTGTATCGGCTTATTCGTATAAGGTTCAGACCTATGAGAAAGAAAAGACGAAGCTGGAATGGACCAAGGAAGCGTGGTCTTCTTTGAATTCCGACGTTTATTCTTTCTATACAAAGCAGCTTGGTACCATGCGGTATCAGAGCGCATATTCAGCTATGAACGCTACCATAGCAAATTCTTCATATGCGTCTGTAACGGCAAGCACCAGTGCTGTTTCGGGTACCCAGACACTTACGGTAAACAGCGTAGCTTCTACTGCGGGTATGACGGGAGCACAGCTTTCAAGCTCTTATACATCCTCATCTACTCTTGCGGATCTTGGTCTTTCGGGTGATTCATATACCTTCAAGATAACCATGGGTACCGATGCGGACGATGAGAGCGCCAAAAGTTATGATATAACGGTAGATTCCACAACGACTCTTTCCGGTCTTGCATCTGCGATAAAGACAGCTACAGGCGGCACGGTTACAGCCAGTTATGACGCTACAAACGGAAGGTTCTTCCTTTCTTCGTCTTCTACCGGAACAGACGGAAACTTTACTCTTTCCGCAAGTTCTACGGAGGGACAGGATCTTCTTTCGGCTATCGGTTTTGCTGACGGCGCCACCACAAATGTAGACGGAGTATATACTGACAGTGATGCGGGATATTCCGCATCCGCAGGTACAGATGCATCCATTACATTAAACGGTGCGACTTTCACATCTACGTCAAATAAGTTCAGCATAAACGGACTTACCATAACGGCGCAGGCGGAAGGTACCACTACCGTTACCACATCCGTAGATTCAGACAGCATATATGATAAGATTAAGACCCTGCTGTCTTCCTACAACGATCTTATAAACAATATGACATCTCTCTACAATGCGGATTCCGCAAAGGGATATGAGCCCCTTACGGATGATGAAAAGGATGCCATGAGTGATACTGAGATAGAGAAGTGGGAGCAGAAGATTAAGGATGCCCTCCTTCGAAGAGACAGCACCTTAAGCACCATAATATCTACATTTACCAATGCCATGAATCAGTCATATTATATTGATGACAGCGGAAATGCCATCAAATATAATTCGACGACAAAGACATATCAGGTAAACAACAAAGATATTACCGACTCCGACGGGAATACCATATCCGATGCCACGGCTCTTGCCGCATATGCAAATCAAAACGGCTATACAAGATACAGTCTTTCGAGCTTTGGTATATCTACGTTGGGAATACTGTCGGCTGCGGATAACGAGCAATATGCTTACCATATAGACGGAGACAGCGACGACTCCAACACGGCGAATAATACGGATAAGCTCCTTGCAGCGATTGACAACAATCCCGATGTGGTTATGGGATTCTTCTCGGCATTGTTCTCCGATACCTACAGCAAGGTGGGCGAGCAGATGGCATCAAGCACCTTGAGCAGTGCTTATACTATCTACAACGACAAAGAGATGACCAACGAGATGAGCGAGATCGAGGACAAGATTGATGACTGGCAGGAGAAGCTCGAAAATCTTCAGGATTACTGGTACAGCAAGTTCTCCGCAATGGAGACGGCGCTTGCCCAGCTTCAGTCTGAACAGTCAGCTCTGGCAGGATTATTGGGGAGTTAACATAATATAACGTCGGACGGATCCGGGGCTGCGGATAAAAACGGAGCGCCGGGCAATCCGGCTGACACTATGGGTTATGAGGAGAAAACAGATTAAGGAGTAGATTATGAATCAGCAGCAGGCATACAATACTTATATGAGAAACAAAATTCTTACGGCGTCCCCCGGGGAGCTTACGCTTATGCTTTATGAGGGATGTATAAGATTTCTCAACACCGCCAAAAAGGCTATTGATGAGGACAAGGATCTTCAGAAAGCCCATGACAATATATTAAAAGCCGAGGCGGTAATAAGTGAGCTGCAGTCTACTCTGAATTTCAAATATCCCGTTGCCAACGATTTCAACAACATCTATGTCTATGTAAAGCAGCGCATGGTCGAGGCGAACATGGCAAAAGACAGCGAGATTCTTGAAGAAGTCGCCGGACATATGAGGTCTCTTCGCGATACCTGGAAAGAAGTCATGAAAAAAGTTCCCGTAAAGCCTACGGAGGCATAGGGAGGATATAAAGATGGAAGACGAAAGCCAAAGATATCTTTCGATAATGATAGAAAGCCTCCGCAAAAAAAGCGGGATTCTCGATGAGATTATTAAGGAAAACGAGAATCAGTCCTCTATATTGGGACGTACGGATCAACAGTCGGAGGATGATCTTCGTAAGAGCGTTGACGTGAAGTCTGACCTTATAGATAAGCTTATGGAGCTTGACGAGGGCTTTAGTACTCTTTATGCAAAGATAGAGACAAAGCTTAATGCAAACCCCGGCGGCTACGCTCCCGAGATATCGACTATGCAGGATCTTATACGGGAGGTTACGGACAAGAGCGTAAAGATAGAAACGCAGGAGTCCAGAAACAAGTCTATGGCAAGCGTATATTTCAGCGGCGCCCTGAAACGTGTCAATGAAAAGCGCGCTACCAGAAATGCGGCGGACATATACAGGAAGAACATGAAGAAGATATCTTATGTAGATCCGCAGTTTATGGACAAGAGCAAATAAACGTATGATTGAAAGAGATTTAATAGAAGCGTATTATTATGCAATAGAACAAAAAGAGCCAACGTCTGTAATGGACGTTGGTTTGTTTATGCAAAAAATCGGTATGATATCAAGAGATTTTGCGGATTATTTCATACCGGATAATGTTCCTTTATACGGATTGGATTTTGAGGGCAAAGAATATTTTCCTTTGTATGAGAAATTTTATGATAAGATATTTGATTTTAATGAGCCGGACAAGGTTGACATAACACCTGAATTGGCTCTTTTTGTAAATATAAAAGAATTCCGGGGAAAGTATGAGCCGTCCAGGCTCTATGGCTGGCTTAAGGAGCATTGTGATTATCTCTTTACGGAATATATTTCGGAAGAGCAGCTTGATTTTCTTAAGAAATTCGGCAAAACAAACCCCATTACCATAGAAGGCAACGGGTTTGTCACGGTGGATATGAGGGATTGACGGATGGATACCAGGATTTATATCTGCGCACACAAGGATTTTACGATGCCCGATGATGAGGAAGGGCTCTACATCCCTCTTCAGGTAGGGGCAGCCCTTAATGAGCCGCTGTTTGACGAAAGAGATAATGCCGGGGAGAATATTTCCGCAAAAAATCCTTATTATTCCGAGCTTACCGGGCTTTACTGGATATGGAAGAATGTCCGCTGCGACGTTGTAGGCATATGTCATTATCGGAGATATTTCGTGGAGAATGAAGATTATCTTCGCAAAACCGCAATAGAAGGCTATATTTCCGGGGGATATGATGTTATCGCCCCCGCCCCCGTCTATACCAGTGAGGGCAGTGTTTGGGTTCACTATGAGAAACGACATAATATAAAGGATCTTAATATCTTAAGGGAGGTTATATCCGAAAAATATCCCGAATATATACCTGCCTTTGACGATTCCCTGAAGCACAATTTCATAAGCTCCTATAATATGATCATTGCCGGAAAGGAGACCTTTGACGCCTATTGTGCTTGGCTTTTTGATATCCTCTTTGAGGTTGAGCAAAGAACAGATATCTCGGGCTATGATAGCTATCAGCAAAGGATTTACGGCTTTCTCTCCGAGAGGCTCTTTCGAGTGTGGCTTTTGATGCAGCCTTTGAGGATAAAGGAAATTGAATCACGAGCGCTCGATCCCGTAGAGGCACAAAACGCCGTTAAAGCTGTTGAAATAAAACGCAAGGTAACGGATCTTTATCTCGAAAAGCTTATTACTATATATAAGAAGGACAGGAGCTTTAATATAATCCCGGAACCGACGCAGCCCCGGGATTTTGCGGGAAAGATACCTGTCTGGATATGCTGGTGGCAGGGGATGGATGAGGCGCCGGAGATAGTGAAGGTATGCATAGAGAGCATTAGGAGGAATATGCCGAAAGGGGCTGAGGTTACATTGATAACCCTGGAAAATGTGGGGGAATATGTGACTTTTCCTGACTGGGTCGTGGGCAGGTTTAATGCAGGGAAGATAACCATGACCACGCTCTCGGATCTTTTGAGGGCGGAGCTTTTGTATTATTACGGCGGGCTTTGGATAGACGCTACATATTATATCACCCGTCCCTTCCCCGAGGATGTGTTAAAGACAGGGGAGTTTGCGACGATCCGCCTCTCACAGCTCAAGTGGAAGGCTGATGTTACAAAGCGCAGATGGAGCGGAAACTTTATGTATTGCGCAGAGCAGGGAATGTTCCTTCCGCAGTTTATAATGAATGCCTTTGCGTATTTTTGGATAGAGAATGAAGAAATCCCGGATTATTACTTTATAGACTATATCATAGACTGTGCGGTGAGGAATTTCTCCGATGTGCGGGAGCTTATAGAGGGTAATGCTTTTGCGCAGGGGGATGTGTTCAGGCTGGCGGAGTGCCTGGATAAGATATATGATAATGACCGGCGAAAAATCCTGGAAAACGATACCTTTATATATGAATTAAACCGGAAAATGCAGGTTCTGAAAAAAACTATATACTCGGAAACCACGTATTTTGGGCATTTGTTGGGGGGTTAACAAATTTTTTTACAAATTTTTCAAAAAAGGGGTTAAGGAAAATCCACTTCATCCGATATATAAGACAAGTAAGCAAGTTACCGGTAGATATAAACCGAAGGAGCGTACGGCCGGAGGGGAATATCAAAAGGAAACTTAACAACAAAGCAAATGCGGCAGGGACGCTGCAGTAAATTCAAGGAGGAAACTATTATGGTAATACAGCACAATCTTACAGCAATGAACACCAACAGGCAGTTGGGCATCACTAATGACACTCTTGCAAAGTCAACTGAGAAGCTCTCATCCGGTTACAGGATTAACAGAGCAGGCGACGACGCAGCAGGTCTTGCAATTTCTGAGAAGATGAGAAGTCAGATTCGCGGTTTGGATCAGGCATCTACGAACGCACAGGACGGTATTTCTGTAGTACAGATAGCTGAAGGTGCACTTGCAGAGACTCACGACATCCTGCAGAGGATGAACGAGCTTGCAACCCAGGCTTCTAACGACACAAATACAACTGTTGACCGTAGCGCTATCCAGCTCGAGATCAACGCACTCGTTTCTGAGATTAACCGTATCCAGAGTACTACACAGTTCAACACCATGGACCTTCTGGACGGCACCTTCTCAGGCAAGAACCTTCAGGTTGGTTCTCTTGCAGGTCAGAACATTGAGATCAGGATCTCTAACATGGATGCTACATCTCTTGGAGTTACCGGTCTTTCAATGTCCAGCTTCAGCGCAGCTAATACGGCTATGACCGCTGTTCAGACAGCACTTGACAGGGTTTCAACTCAGAGAGCTGAACTTGGTGCATTGCAGAACAGGCTTGAGCACACCATCAAGAACCTGGATACGACTTCTGAGAATACATCAGCAGCCGAGAGCCGCATCCGTGACGTTGATATGGCGTCTGAGATGGTTACCTACTCTAACACCAGCATACTTGCACAGGCAGGTCAGTCCATGCTGGCACAGGCTAACCAGGCAAATCAGGGTGTACTTTCTATCCTGGGATAATTTTGAACTGAATTATCAGGAGGGAGCCGGTCCTTTGGGATCGGCTCTTTCTCGTTGTTAGGATATCGGACGTAGCAGAGAGGTTATAATGAAAATATTATTTTTAGACTGGGGAGCCTTTGGTAAGGAGCCCTGCATAAAAGCCCTCGAAGAAATGGGTCATGAGATTATAAGGTTTATTCATGATGATTATCATGAACGTATATCGGAGGATTTTGACAAGGCTTTTGACGAATGCGTAAAGACAAACGGCGTCCGGGCCTGCTTTTCATTTAATTTTTATCCTGTTATGGCTGAAGGCGCCCACAGAAATTCCATTAAATATATTTCTTATGTATATGATTCACCTCTTGTAAATGTTTTTTCGTACAAGATTCTTTATCCCGAAAACTACTGTTTTTTGTTTGACTATGCCTTGTATGAAAGGCTTCGAAAGGGCGGTATAAAAACAGTTTATTATATGCCTCTTTGTGCAGAGGTCTTTGATGGATGCGGCACAGCTTCATCGCATTTTAAAGAATATAAATCCGACATTTCCTTTGTAGGCTCCTTATACAACGAAGATCATAATTTCTATGAGCGCATGGAAAAGAAGCTGGATTCATATACAAAGGGATACCTTGAAGGAATTATGGAATCCCAGCTAAAGGTCTATGGATTTCCTTTTATAGAGGATATGCTCGATGAGGATATAATGAAGGCTATGTATGAAGCTCTGCCCTATGACCCGCCTTTTGACGGAGCACAAAGCAGGGAGTATATATATGCAAATTATTTTCTTGCCAGAAAGATGACGCAGACGGAGCGCATCCGGACTTTGAGCGCCGTTGCTGACCGCCATGAGCTTTATCTTTATACCGTAGATAAAAATGCCGGAATCAAAGGAGCTGTAAACAAGGGCTCTGTTGATTATTACGATCAGATGCCTTATGTATTTGCGAATAGCCGTATAAATCTTAATATTACGCTTCGCAGCATATACAGCGGCATTCCCCTTCGGGCTTTTGATATCATGGGATGCGGGGGATTTCTAATGACGAATTATCAGGAGGATTTCTTAAGGCATTTTACTCCGGGAGAGGAATTTGTTTATTATGAATCCACAGACGATCTTCTTTCAAAGATAGATTATTATCTGTCCCACGAGTCTGAACGCAGGGATATTGCGCTGGCGGGGCATGAAGCTATAAGAAAGCAACATACCTTTGCCATACGGATGAAGGAAATCTTTGATGTGGTTTTTTGTGAATAAATATTGCTGCGGGGGTTTATTTTTTCGGTTAATTTGCCGATAATATAAATAGCGTTTTTGGATTCTTAATATCGCAAAACGGGAGGATTAAATCATGGATGACGTAAAACAGCAGCAAAAAGAAGCGCTTATCACGGCATATGAATATATGGAGAGGCTTTTTGCGGCCATACCCAAGGTGTGCGGTGAATTGAGAAGCGGTATGCTTCCCGATACCCAGGAATATTTAAATGCTATATTAAACGGCGTAAATTTCGTAACCGAAGTCTTTAACAGGACTATGGATTATGTTAATGACGGGCAGGAGCTGGTAAATAAAGAAGAGCTTAACGAATACGTTATTAAGTTTATGGAAGAATACAAGAAAAAATCCCCTCTTCTTACGGCGGATGCATTGGAAAACTATATTCTGGTATATCTTAAGAAGTTTTATGATGCCATTGAAATCGTATGCAAGGACGATTTGCCTAATAGAGAGGCGGAATAAAAGGATTTCATTTAGATACAGCTTGAAGGCATAATAAAAGCCCGGCTCCGGATATGGAGGTTGGGCTTTTTATCTTGCTGCGTTAAAGAGCATTCCCGCATATGCGCTTGTGGCGTACGGGGCGGTGTAATTGTGTCCCGGATTTTTGTAGGCGCAAATCTTTTTGTCTACGAAATCAATGGGGTTTAAGGATGTGCGGGTAGCCAGGTTGTTTACGGTTGATTTAAATCTGTTTAACCTTTCGCTTGCGTCCGCCCAATTGCCTTCGCTTGCGGCGTCCGTTATAAGAGCCCTGTCAACAGAAATCTTTCCGTCTTCGTCAAATTCCAGACCAATAGGCGTCAGGTCATCTTCAAAACGCTGCTCGATGCCGCTTATGATATTCCCGAGCTTGTTCATTTCTACGTTGATGCCGCTGTATTTGTTTGCTACGTCTACCATGGTGTTGTAAGCATTCGCAAGGTGGGTGACGTTGTCTGCTATGGCTTCGGCGTCCGATTTGAAGCCGATGGATACGGGACCGTAATTCGTCGTATCCTTCAGGGTCAGCTCGAATTCTTTGTTTATCGTAAAATTATTCGAGTAGCTTGAATGTGGCGAACCGTTGATATAGAAGGAAGAATTCGCCGCCTGCTGGGATACGTTGTTTAATCCCAGGTAATTCATGGCTACATCAGAAGCGGGGGAGCCGTCGGAAGAAATATCAAAGAGATATCGCTCGTTTGCGGTAAGACCCGTCTGGTCGGATGTTATTTTTACTGCGCTGCGGGAGTTTTCATCCTCTATGACTTCGGCGTTTAGTCCCAGCTTTGAGTTTGAGATAAGGTTTGCAAGGCGGGAGTTTATATCGTAGTTTGTATCGGAAGGCCTGACGGAGAATTCAAAGGAATAAGCCGTCTGGTTTGTGGTCAGGTCAAATGTATAGTCTCCCGGTGCCAGGGCAAGCCCGTCGTTTCGCAGGAAATTCGAAGTATTTATCTGGGGCAGAGCCAGGCTTTCAACGTCGATTTCCATATCAGACATGGTGGACGCTGAAGCATCATCCCCTACATAGTCCACTTCTATCCTGGAGTCATCTCCCGAATATGCGATCTTTTTCTTGAAGCTGCCGTCGGTTGAATCAAAGTCCTCGTCAATCGCAGAAAGTACACTCTGGATATTTCTGGAAGATTCCTTTATGTCGATAGCAAACTTCTGCGCCTGAACCGGATCCACAAGCTTATACAGAGGGGATTCTTTATTTACTTTAAGGATGGAATTGTACACATTACGCAGCTCGCTCTTCTTGTGCGTGTCAAAGCGGGTCTGTGTAAATGATTCGCCATATGTTTGGATATAGTAATTGTAGGCGTTATCAATAACAGCCATAAGACTCCCCTCCTTTCGTCCATGATTTAGGGGACAGCAAAGTCCATTTACCTAGAGTGAGTTTAACACACCCTAAAGCCTGTGTCAATAGGGAAACAAGAAAAATCTGAAATTATTTAAAGAAGTTTAAATATTTTGACATTTTGCATGGGTCTTTACACCACCTAGTAAGGTATTTCCCGTAAATCCGCTTCCCGGCGTATGTATTGCAGCATGGGAGGAAGGTCGTTTAAGCTGATACCGCCGCCTTTAAGCATGGTGATCATTTCAGCAATATCCCTTCTGTACAGAGGATAGTCGTGGGCGCTCTTTGCCCGGACGCTTCTGTAATATTGACCGCCGAATTCGGATATGAGGACTTCTTCCGTGCACAGCGGAACAGGGATAGTGCCGGTCTCAAAAGGCATATCATACTGTGTACGGCACCAGGATTTTTTGACGGGGGCTATGGTATTATATATTGCGTGGAATATGAAACGGATAAGCTCGTCTGAATCCGAGCCGGCGTATTTGCCGGCGATTTTTTCAAGCTCTTCTTCTCTTTCGATAATGGCTGAATAATCAGTGATTCCCTTTGAATCCAGTAGTTTCCGGGCAGAGCGGACTTCGTTGAGCCCCTTTAAGTATTCGAGTCGCCATGCCGTATTTTCTTTCTCGTCTTTGGGGACATCATCATAGGGGTAAAGGTCAAATCCCACAGGGAAAGGGCAGTTGTAATATGTCCCCAGGATATCTGCGGAAAACAGTGTCCCCGTGTGATTTATGATTACGGTGATGCCGTTATAGCTGTGGTTTTTGGAGTCTGTAGTAGATACAAAGTATCCTTCGGGAAGTTCTTTTTGTGCGATTTTAAGGAAATTGTTGTAGTCTGTACGGGGCATGGCAAGGTCGATATCGTCATCCCAGGGTATGAAGCCGTGATGACGGAAAGCCCCCAGCAGAGTACCGCAGTCCGCCCAGTATGAAAGATTGTGGCGGCTGCATATTTCGTCAAATATTTCCAGAGTCTTTAAGGAAGCGGCCCAGTATCTTTTCATACATTCCGTAACAAGGAAACCGCTTCTCATCTCATCTTTAAAATATTCTTCGGTAAATTCAAATTTCATATATGTATTCAAACCTTTACATTTTTAAATATGCGCATTAAAATATCATCATGTCAGCAAAAGATTCAAAGCCCGTAATATTGTGTTATGTATCCTCCGGCGAATTATTGAGCCGAAGCGGGCGGGCGCTTAACAAAATGAACGAGGTCATAGATATATTCGCCGCCGCAAAGGATGATATCAATGTTATGTGGTATCACGACCCAAGGCTTGATTCTTATCTTGAAAGCGATGCCTCGGAGATCTTCGATAAATACAAGGCGCTTATCCGGCGCTTTGAGGAAAGCGGCTGCGGTGTATACTGCTCTTCTTTGGAAGAGGAGGATAATCTGGTCGCCCGGTGTACGGCATATTACGGCAGCGGAGGATATCTTGCCACAGGCTGTGTCGATGCCGGAAAGCCCGTTATGATATGGGAAGTTTCAGGCAATTAGTCCTGGGCTGTTAAGTTTATCAGTATATCATCCGAAGTAATAAGTAAGATGGAGATTGCTGCATGAGTGTGGCTGTACACCATTTTTGAATATCAGGAGTCGGATGTATCCGGCTCCTGCTTTATATTGTCATTTTTTTCATTATTATGTTATACTATCCCGGCTTGTTTAGTCAACCAAGGAGATTATTATGCATAAAGAATTTTTGATGGGAAACGAGGCTATAGCCATAGGAGCGCTTAAGGTCGGGGTAAAGCTGGCAGCAGGATATCCGGGCACGCCCTCTACCGAGGTGCTGGAGACTCTGGCAAAAAGGAACCCCGGATGTGTCCATGTAGAGTGGTCCGTAAATGAAAAGGCTGCTATGGAAGTTGCTGCGGGAGCAGCCATGGCAGGGGCAAGGAGCCTTGTTACCATGAAGCAGGTAGGGCTTAATGTAGCGTCCGATCCTTTGATGAGCCTTGCATATATCGGAGTCGAGGGAGGGATGGTAGTCCTTGTCTGCGACGATCCGGGACCTATATCATCCCAGACGGAGCAGGATACCAGGACTTTTGCCATGTATTCAAAGCTTCCCGTTTTTGACCCTTCTACCGTGGAGGAAGCCTATGAAATGGTTGGGGATGCTTTTAAATTATCGGAGAAAATAAAAAGCCCCGTTATTTTGAGGGCTACTACGCGCATAGACCATGGGTATGCGTCCCTTGAGGTGGCGGATGCGGCTGAATATGAAGATCATACGCCCAAAGGCTTTGAAAAAGACAGCAGCCGCTGGGTTATTTTTCCCAGACTCTCCCACAAAAATCACGGATTGATAGAGAAGCGAAATGACAATCTTTCGGAAGAATTGTCCGGATACCGCGGAAACAGGATATTGCCCGCTACCGGAATTTGCCAAGGTGGAAAGCGGGGCATATGCGCAGGAGGAGTGTCTTTTGCTTATGCAATGGACGCTCTTGGGAAGGAGCATCCCGCTATATTAAAGGTGGCTACGCCCTTCCCCTTCCCGGAGAATCTTGCGCTGGAATTTTTAGAGGATCTTGATGAGGTATATTGCTTGGAAGAGCTGGATCCTGTCCTTGAAAGAGAACTTATTCGTATAGCGGGTAAACACGGGCTTAAGGTGTCGATACACGGAAAGCTGTCGGGAGATGCTCCCCGGGCGGGAGAATATTCTTCAGATATAGTCAAGGATATATTGGGGCACCCTTCGGAGGATACATATGAGCCTTTGACGGGACTTCCCGTGCGTCCTCCCGTTCTTTGCGCAGGATGTCCTCACAGGGCTTCGTTCTATGCGGTAAAGCAGGCTATGAAGGGCGAAAAGACTGTATATTGCGGCGATATCGGCTGCTATACTTTGGGAAACGCCATGCCTCTTGATATGTGCGATACATGTCTTTGCATGGGTGCCGGTATAGGTCAGGCACAGGGAATATGGCGGATTGAGCCGGATACAAAGGCTTTTGCCTTTGTGGGAGATTCCACTTTTTTTGCATCCGGAATAACAGGGTCTTTGAACGGTTACATAAGCGGATCTGATATGACGCTGGTGGTGTTGGATAACTCCACTACCGCTATGACAGGGCATCAGACCCATCCCGGGACCGGGGTGAATATCAGCGGATATGCGGCGCCCAAGGCGGATATCGAGACTGTGCTTAAGGGGCTTGGAGTAACGCAAATAGCCAGGGCGAATCCTTTAGAGCATGAGGAAGCCGTGCGTATAGTTAAGGAAACTGCCGCAAAGTCCGGCTTTAAGGCGATAATATTTAAATATCCCTGCATCGTGCGGTGGAAGCCTTCCGGGGAGAAATCTCATGTAGATGCGGATAAATGCGTATCATGTATGAAGTGCATAAAGGAGCTGGGGTGCCCCGGGCTTATACTTAAAGATGGCAAGGCTTTTGTGGATGAGAGCCAGTGCACAGGATGTACCCTGTGCGAGCAGGTCTGTCCTACGGGAGCTATATCAGGCGGCGCTGCAAGGGATTATAAAGGAGACGGATGGAAGGTAAAGGATGCGAAGGAATCGGCAGCTTCCGGTGTGGGAGAGACCGGAGCGCCGGGCGTGTCGGGCGTGTCGGGCGAGGTTGACATAACGCCCGGAAGCTCCGGCGCAGAGGATTCCTCTCAAACCCGCAATATCCTCCTGTCCGGAGTAGGCGGTCAGGGCACGGTCCTGGCTTCAAAGCTTATCGCCCAGGCCTCTATGATGAAGGGCGTAAGCGTTCATTCGGCGGAAACCATAGGTATGGCACAGAGGGGCGGATCTGTCGCCAGTTATATAAGAGTCGGAGAGGGCGTGCATACAGCCATATTCGGCAAGGGCTGTGCAGATACTATACTTAGCTTCGAGCCCGGAGAAGCCGCATCGAAGCTTCCTTTCCTTAAAAAAGGCGGAAAGATAATAACCCTCGACAGACCTGTTTATCCGGTATCAAGCCTTATAGGAGACGGCTCCTACGATCCCGCCTCCCTCATAGACCGGCTAAAGGAGCTTGCGGATGTGACGGTTGTTGACACGGCAAAGGCCATAGATGACCTGGGGTCTGATAAGGTCATGAACACCCTCCTTCTCGGGGCAGCAGCAAGAGCCGGGCTCCTTGGGCTTACGGAAAGTGACATACTGGAGGCTGTTAAGAGCCGTCTTCCTGAAAAGCTTTGGGATATCAATAAAAAAGCATTGGAATATAATGTTTAAGAAAG
>CAJOQM010000109.1 GCA_905236845.1 uncultured Lachnospiraceae bacterium
AGCCGCAGGCGAACCTAGCGATAGGACGAGTTCCGCAGACTGCGAAGCAGTCGAGGACATTGTTTGAGCGACTGGCACCCACCTGACGCATAAATAGATCAATTAAAATTAATCAGCGTTCCCCTAACTGACATTTCGCACAGGGACGTGCCTTTAGATTGCGACATCGGAGCAAATGGAATTGAGCGCCGGATGTCAAGAGAAAGGATAACTCTATGGTAAAGGGTTTATACACGGCCTATACCGGAATGATCAATCAGATGAAGCGTCTTGATACCATGACGAACAATCTCGCCAATTCCGACACAAACGGCTACAAATCAGAATTTGCAACATCACAGTCCTTTGATGATGTGCTTGCGTATAAGGTAAAGGATCAGTCCGAATCCCTGCGGGGCTATGCCATGCATTATGAGGGGGATATTAGCCTTGGCGTAAAGATAGGCGAGGTCTACACCGACTATTCCCAGGGTTCTCTTAAGGAGACGGGAAATACATATGACGTTGCTCTGGGCGGAAACGGATTTTTTGCCATATCATTTACCAATGCGGCGGGAGAGCAGCAGTTTAAGCTTACAAGAGACGGAGCCTTTACCGTTGACGACGACGGATATCTTCGTACGAAGGACGGAGATTATGTCCTTAACCAGCAGGCGGCTCTTGCGGGAGATGCTTCCGCAGCGGGATATATTCAGGTAGACCCCAACCTCCCCGTTACCATAGACAGGGCAGGCACTATCTGGCAGAATGAGCAGATAGTAGGCAATATAGGATGCGTAGACGTAGACGACTATGATTATATAGAAAAATACGGCGAAAATATGTATCAGATAGTAGACGGCGGCAATATCGTCGCCGGCGAGGCGAATTTCTATCAGGGATATCTCGAGATGTCGAACACCCAGGTAGTAAACAATATGGTAGATATGATTGCCATTTACAGAGCATATGAATCAAACCAGAGAGTAGAAACCGCCATGGATGATATGCTTGAAAAAGCAGTTAACCAGGTAGGAAGAGTTTCCTGATTAGATATGGAGGTAGAGCATTATGATGAGAGCACTCTGGTCTGCGGCATCGGGCATGATAGCACAGCAGACAAATCTGGATTCAATATCAAACAACATCGCAAACGTTAACACCAACGGCTACAAGACGGAGCAGGCTGAATTTAAGTCTTTGCTTTATCAGACTCTGCAGACCCGTTCCACATCGGCAAACGGTGATGACAAGCCTATTAGCGCCCAGGTGGGTCTCGGTACAAGGACAGCTTCCATTACTACCCAGTTTACCCAGGGTGCTTTGGAAGAGGTGGATTCCCTTACGGCATTTGCCATCGAGGGCGACGGATTCTTCCAGGTATCCAATGCTGCGGGAGAAAAATTCTATACCCGTGACGGCAATTTCCTTTTCGTGCAGAATGACGCCGGGGGATTGTCCCTGGTAAATACCGACGGATATTATGTACAGGATAATAACGGAAATAACATCGAGATACCTGCGGGAATATCATCTTCCCAGGTGTATGTCGCAAGCACCGGTCAGATAGGTTATTACAATAACGAAGGCACCATTACCCTTTTGGATTCCCAGATGGCTTTGTATCAGTTCCCCAATGCTTCCGGTCTTGACAAGGTGGGAGATAACCTTTATCAGCCTACCGCTTCTTCGGGAGAGGCGTTAAATGAGCTTACCACGCCGGGTCTTATAGTTTCTTCCGTTCGCCAGGGGTATCTTGAAATGTCCAATGTGTCCGTTGCGGATGAAATGGTTGACATGATAGTAGCCCAGCGCGCATACGAAATGAATTCAAAGGCAATAACGACATCCGACTCCATGCTGGAGCTGGCAAACAATCTTAAGAGGTAATTGACATGGATATATTGACGGATTCCATACAATCGACGTATAATCTTGCAAGTTCAAACGCATCCACAAGTGCCATTACAAGTTCCTTGGACAAGGACTATTCCAATTCTTCCGATGAAGAGCTTCTTGATGCGTGCAAAGAATTTGAGGCGTATTTTATAGAGCAGGTATTGAAGCAGGCCGAAGAATCGCTGCTGATGGAAGATGATGAAGATTCCGGAAGCATAAGCCAGGTAAAGAGCTATGCCCAGGAGGGTCTTATTACCCAGTATGCCCAGATGATATCGGATTCGGGTTCCATCGGGCTTGCAAACAAGCTCTATGAGCAAATGAAGAGAAATTATAATATTTAAATGCAAACAGCAGAAGGTTACGTTGAAACTATAATATATCGCAGCGAGGAGTCTCATTATAAGGTCTTTTCGCTGCGAACTTCTTTAGGGGAGGTCGTCTGTGCCGGCGATGCTCCTTCTTTTCGTGAGGGGGAATATCTGCGGGTAGAAGGAGATTATGTAAACCATCCTACTTATGGAACCCAGTTAAAGCCCTTAAGAATAGAATTTGTGGAGCCGACCGATAAGCAATCCATAAAGATATATCTTTCCTCCGGAGGAGTAAAAGGCGTAAAGGAGGCTTTAGCCGGGCGTATCGTAAAGAAATTCGGCGATAAATCCCTGAAAATCATGGAAAACGAGCCCGCAAAGCTCTCCGAAATAAAGGGAATAAGCAGGGAAAAGGCAAATCAGATCTCCGAATATATGAAGGCCACAAGGCGCCAGAGAGCGGCTGTAATGTTCCTTCAAAAATACGGTCTTGGGCCGGATCTTTCTGTCCGTCTTTATGAAGATTACGAAGATGATATATATGATATTATCAGGAACGATCCCTATAGGCTCGCAAAGGAAGTCCGTGGGATAGGCTTCAGGAGAGCCGATGAAATCGCAAGACTCTCGGGAATAGGGGCGGATTCGGAGTTTCGTATTACAAGCGGGATAATGAATGTGCTTTATGAGGCTGCCGCAAATGCGGGGGATACCTGCCTTCCCCGGGAGATACTTACGGAAAGATCATCAAAGCTTCTGGATATTGACGGCGGTATGATAGAAGACAGATATATGTCCATGGCTGTTGAAGGGGATATAGTAATTAAAGATGATGTCATATATTCTGCGCCTTATTATTATATGGAAAGCCATATAGCAGGGATGTTAAACGATCTGTGCGAATGCTTTAAGACGGATGACAAAGCCATAAACGAGGTTATAGGAAAGACATCGAAGGATATGGGTATAGAGCTTGATGCCCTGCAAAAAAAGGCTTTGTTTGAGGCTGCGGGAAACGGGATATTTATACTTACGGGAGGACCGGGCACGGGGAAAACCACTATCATAAACGTGATGATCCGGTATTTTAAGCATAAGGGGCTAAAGATTGAGCTTTGCGCTCCTACGGGCCGGGCGGCAAAGAGGATAAGCGAGCTTACCGGGTGGGATGCAAAGACCATTCACAGGATGCTGGGCTTTTCCGGAGGAGACCTTGACGACGGTCAGGCGCCCAAGGCATTTACGTATTGTGAGGATAATCCTCTTGAGACGGATGTAGTAATCGTAGATGAGGCGTCAATGATAGATACTTCCCTTATGTATCATCTGCTTCTGGCGATTCCGGAAAACGGAAGGATAATATTCTGCGGCGATGCAAACCAGCTTCCTTCCGTAGGCGCGGGAAGCGTGCTTAAGGATATGATAGAGTCCGAAAGATTCCCGTCTTTGGAGCTTACGAATATATTCCGCCAGGCGGCAAAAAGCGATATCGTAACAAATGCCCACAAGATCCGTGAAGGAGTAAGCGATGACCTTAAGATAAACGAAAATGATTTCTTTTTTGTGCCATGCAATAATGCAGAGGCTACGGCTGATGAGATTGTCAGCCTTGCATCGAAGAGGATCCCGGGATTTTTGAAGACCGATTCCCAAAAGGTGCAGGTCTTAAGTCCGACAAAAAAAGGAAAGATAGGAGTTGAAAATCTTAATAAGCTCCTTCAGGAAAAAATCAATCCCCCATCTTCCAAAAAGCAGGAGAAGAAATTCGGATCGGTAATTTACCGTCAGGGGGACAAGGTTATGCAGTCCAAAAACAATTATGAGCTTGAATGGGAAATCCGGGATAAATACGGAGTCGCCGCAGAAAAAGGAAAGGGCGTCTTTAACGGAGATATGGGAATCGTTGTATCCGTAAACGATTTTGAAAGCTCTCTTACGGTAGAATTTGAAGAGGGAAAAACCGTTCAATATCCTTACAAGGCGTTAAACGAGCTTGATATAGCCTATGCCATTACCGTGCACAAATCCCAGGGAAGCGAGTATCCGGGAGTCGTCATCCCGGTATTTGATATGGCGGACATGCTTAAAAACAGGAATCTTATATATACTGCCGTGACCCGGGCGAAGGATTGCGTCGTGATAGCGGGATCCTGGAGAGTCCTGTCTTTTATGATACAAAATGAATCCATATCAAAACGTTTTACAGGTTTGCAAGAAAGAATAAGAGAAATCCTTTTCAAAAATCCCAAAATGGTGTAAGATATAAGTCCCCCTTCGGTAAGAGATTTTTTTCTACCGGAGGTATATAAATGACAGGAAATATCCTTTGGGAAATGCTGTTTCCCAAGCGTTGTCCCATGTGTGACGGCACGATTGATCCCAGATACGGAAAGATTTGTTTATCCTGCAAAAAAGATGTTACGTATACCAAAGGAGCTCTTTGCATGATATGCGGAAAGCCTCTTTTGGATGAATCAAATGAGCTGTGCCCTTATTGCAAAGAGCATGCCCATGCTTTTATACAGGCAAGGGGAGCCTTTGTTTATAAAGGCTCCGTAAGGGATTCGATGTACAGGTTCAAATATGCCAACAGGCGCAAATATGCCCGGGTCTATGCCGAATGCTTCTATGAAATAAACCGGCGGTGGCTTATGCATATAGAGCCGGATGTCATAGTGCCGATTCCGCTTTACCGTAAAAGGCAAAGGCAAAGGGGCTATAATCAGGCGGCTGTGTTTGCAAAGGCTTTGGAAAAAATATCCGGCATACCCGTAAGGGAGGACATTCTCTTCAGGGTAAAAGAGACAGTGCCGCAGAAAAAGCTGGATAACGCCCAAAGGAAAAAGAATCTTAAGGATGCTTTTTGCCTGTCGGATAATGTTCCCTTCTATCGAAAGGTTCTGCTTGCGGATGATATTTTAACCACGGGGGCCACGTTTGATGAAGCTGCAGAGCTTTTTTGCACCATGGGATCGGAGGTTTACGCTGCCTGCGTTTGCGTGGGCGATATACAAAATACTTAAAGACATACGGAGGAAAAAATTATGGAAGCAAGATCATGTAAGATGTGCAAGAAACTGTTTAATTATGTGGGTGGAGATCCCATTTGTGAATCCTGCAGAAGAAAACTGGAGGATAAATTCCAAGATGTTAAAAAATATATCCAGGATAATCCCGGTTCATCCATAGAGGAAGTTTCAAGGGAATGCGAAGTCTCCACAAAAATGATCAAGAAGTGGATAAGGGAAGAGAGACTTGAGCTTAAAGAAGGAATGGGAATCTCCATCGAATGCGAGAGCTGCGGAAAGACTATCTATACCGGACGTTTTTGCGAAGCGTGTGCAAACAAGATGGCAACAGAGCTTGAAAACTCAATTGCAAAGCCCAAGGCTGCGCCTGTAAAGAAGAATCACGGCGACAACAAGCAGAAGATGAGATTTCTGGATTAATTTTAGATCTGAAGGAAGTTTACATAAGATTCCTGGATGAGGAACCCGTACGGGTTCCTCATTTGGGGATATTTGAAAGGAGGTGACAGGGGATGTCGGTATTTAACGCCGCATGGAGCATAATAAATAAAAATATGTATTGGCTGGTGCCGACGTCTGTAACGGTCACCGATATCATAGAAGTAATTATTATTTCTTTTATGTTTTATGAATTTATGGCCTGGATAAAGAGAACCAGGGCATGGGTTCTTTTTAAGGGTATTATTATCATATTGATATTTGTATTGATTGCTGCCCTTCTGCAGATGACCACTATAGTCTGGCTTGCGTCAAAGCTGGTAAATGTAGGTCTTATTGCTGTTATTGTCGTATTTCAGCCCGAGCTTCGCAATGCTTTGGAGCACCTGGGCAGAAAGAGCATATTCCGGGGACTTTTTAATTTTTCGGGTTCGGATTCTGTCATGCTGAAGGCTTCGAAAAAGACAGCTACCGAGGTCGCTGCGGCAGCAGATGCCATGGGTAAGACCTTGACGGGCGCTCTTATAGTCTTTGAAGGAGTGGTTCCTCTGGATGAATATGCTGATACAGGTATTAAGCTGAATTCTGAAATATCTGCCGAACTTCTTATAAATATATTTGAGCATAACACTCCTCTCCATGACGGAGCGGTCATTATAAGCGAAGACAGGATTGTGTCTGCTACATGTTATCTGCCTCTTTCCGCAAACGGAAGCATCAGCAAGTCATACGGAACAAGGCACAGAGCTGCCGTGGGTATCAGCGAAGTGTCGGACTCACTTACGGTCATCGTATCCGAGGAGACAGGACGGATATCCGTTGCAAGGGAAGGTGAGCTGGAAACAGGGCTTACAGAGCAGGAATTAAAAGATATAGTATTTGAGTTTGTAAGCGGCTCTGCGGGTGAAGACGGAGCGGTAAATAAAATAGTAAGGAGGTTTAAGCGTGATGAAGAAAGCAGCGAAGCTGATCACGAATAACTGGGGCCTCAAAATACTTGCTGTAGTATTTGCCGTTTCCCTTTGGCTGTTGGTTGTAAACGTGGAGGATCCCGAGATTACAAAGACATTTTCCGTATCTGTAACGACCCAGGGCGAAGAAGTACTGGAGAATGCGAGAAAAGTATATGAGGTTCTTAGCGGAAGCGATACCATAAGCGTTATTGTCACGGCAAAGCGCAGCGTCATGGACAATCTTTCTACGTCGGACTTTAATGCGGTAGCGGATTTTAACGATATTGCAGATGATATTGACGACGGGGAATTTTCCATAGAGATAAATGTCTCTCTGAACAGATATTCCGGTCAGGTCACCATAGATTCCGGGACAAGGTACCTTCTGGTATCCCTGGAAAACGAAGCGGAAGTAAAGCTTGACCTTGAGGCTTCATCTACAGGAACGCCTGTTGACGGCTAT
The DNA here is from genome assembly GCA_905236845.1 of uncultured Lachnospiraceae bacterium. GTDB lineage: Bacteria > Bacillota > Clostridia > Lachnospirales > Lachnospiraceae > RUG14243. The sequence goes on from CAJOQM010000109.1 coordinate 7,076, forward strand.
ATAGTCGGAGATATAAGCACAAAGCCAAAGTTCGTGACGGTGACAGGTCCCCAGTCAATCATAGAGACAGTCTGCAGCGCAAAGGTGACTGTGGATGTAAGCAATGTAAGCTCTGATTTTTCCGCAAAGGAAGATATTGTTCTTTATGATGAAAGCGGAAAAGAAATAGATACGGAAAGGCTTACTTTAAGCAAAAAGCGGGCGACATTGGATGTGGTTATTTATACTACAAAGACCATTACCGTAAAGGCCGCTTCGCCTACGGAAGCATCAGACGGATATGAAGTAAGCGGAGTAACCGTAGATCCCGGAAAAATAACTATTGCGGGATATGAGGATGATCTTCAGAGCATTTCGTCGGTTACCATACCTTCGTATGCAATCTCGTATTCCAATGCCACAAAGACCTACACCATGGACGTATTCATGTCCGATTATCTGCCGGACGGAGTAATAATAGCTCCGGGGCACGACGATACGGTTTGTGTTACCGTTACAATAGAAGAATCGGAAGGTGATGAATCCGGCGATGCCACATCGACAGATTCATCGACATATTCGGAGTCTTCTTCATCAGACTCCGGCAGCAGCGACACTACATCTTCGGATACAACTACAGATTCTACTGTAACGGATACAACTACGGATACGACAACAGACACTACGACGGACACAACTACTGATACAACAACAACTACATCGGAGGAAAGTCAATGATAACCCGGGAAATAGTTCTGAACTGCCCCCTGGGGCTTACGGTAGATCCCGCAGGAATGTTGTGTTCCGAAGCGGTTAATTTTGCCAGCAGCATATCAATAGAATATGAAGGCGGTATCGCCAACGCAAAGAGCATGCTTAATATCCTGGGTGCCTCCTTAAGACACGGAGAAAAGCTTCGCATAGTATGTGAAGGCGAGGATGAGGAAGCAGCTGCAGAAAAGATTGCATCTATATTGGAAACAGCTTTTGTATGATAAGAGAGAAGATAACCGTCATTATCCCGGCATATAATGCCAAAGACACCCTTGAAACAGCTGTCCTGTCCGTTATAAAGCAGGATGCGGAAACTCCGGGATGCGAGCCCTTTCGTATCATTATAATAGATGATGCATCAACGGATGGGACGTATGATATTGCCTGTAAGCTTCAAAGCAAGCATCCGGACAGGGTGTCTTGCTTACATAACGCCGAGAATAAAGGGGTTGCATATTCCAGAAATCTTGGGATTAAGCAGGCGCAGGGCGAATATATCGCTTTTCTTGATGCGGATGATGCCTGGAGACAGGGAAAATTAAAAGCTCAGCTTTACATTATGGAAAAGATAAAAGCTCCCATGTGTTCCACTGCCCGTGAGCTTTTTGATGAAGATATGAAAAGCCTTAAGAGCGTTATGCATGTGCCAAAGAGAATCACATACAGGTCTCTTCTTGCGGATAATACGATAGCGCTTTCTTCCGTTATGATAAGGGCGGATATAATAAAGGATTTTGAAATGAAGTCCGGGGATGTCCATGAGGACTATATCCTTTGGCTTGAAATCCTCCGAAAATACGGATATTGCCTGGGAATAGACAAGCCTTACCTAAAAAGCAGGCTCTCCCGGGATGGCAAGTCCAGGGCAAAGCTTAAATCTGCATATATGAGATTTAAATCCTACAGAACGGCAGGGATAGGAACAGTCCCGTCCGCTCTTTATTTTTGTATGTACGCCGTATGCGGATTGTTTAAATATCGCAAGGTCAGGATAAAGCTGTGAATGATAAGATAGCGGGTCTTCTGAAATCGGGCTCTTTGAAGAGAAAGTTAAAGAACGATATAAGAAATGATCTGTGGGTTTTTTCTTCCACGGACAACAGAGCCTTTAATTACAATTCTTCATATCTTTTTTTGTATGTGAAGGATAATATACCGGAAGTTACCCCTAGGTATGTTATAAATGACGAAGCTTTAAGAAAGCAGCTTTCCGTCGAATACGGAGAAGAATATTTTATTGATACATCCGGGCAAGAGGGGATGAGGACAGCTCTTGAAGCGGGAGTCTGGTTCACATCGGCGGGGCTTCCCGTATACGGATTTGATCTTTCCGACAGCAGGCTTGTTATAAATCTCTGGCACGGGATCCCCCTTAAGAAAATAGCTTTGAAAGATCCTGCTGAATCCCGGCTTCAAAAGCTTTATTTCAGGAAGATTTTTTCGAAAAATTATTCATATATATTTACTACGGCTCCTTCTTTAATACCTCTTATGGCAGAGAGCTTTGGTGTACCTGAAGATAAAATACGGGTGTTTAACGAGCCGAGGCTGGATGCCCTTAAGAGAAATTTTGACAGGGATGCTTTTATTGGTGTAAAATACGGCTCTGTGCCTGAATATGAAAAGGTGATTTTGTATGCGCCTACGCACAGGGACGGGGATAGAGTCCGGCTTTTTCCTTTTGAGGATTATGACAGGGACAGGATGGAAGCTTTTCTGGAAGAGAAAAAAGCAATCATCCTTGTGCGGACTCACAGCTATGAAAAGCTTGAGCTTAAGCAGTATATGGGCAAAAGGATTCTTCCTTTTAATGAAGATGTTGCAAGGGATGTGACGGAATGCCTTTCGGGGGTTGATGCTCTTATAACGGATTATTCCAGCATTTATCTGGAATATCTTCTGCTGGAAAGACCTATGGTTTTTTTGCCCTATGACCTTGAGGATTATACCGCCCGGCACGGATTTAATTTTGATTATGACAAAGCAGCCCCCGGAGAGAAGCCTGCAAGCTTTGATGAATTCTGCGGAGCCCTGGGAAGAGCGCTTTTGGGGGATTTTGACAGAGAAAGAATAAAAAAGCTAAAGGAATATTTTTACTCCGGCACGGGGGCTTCCTGCCCCGCTATATGCGAGTTTGTAATTGAGAAAATCGGAGGATTGGAAAAATGAAAAAAGTAATCACATACGGTACATTCGACCTTTTGCATTACGGACATGTAAACCTTCTGCAAAGGGCAAAGGCTTTGGGGGACTATCTTATCGTGGCTCTCTCCACGGATGAATTTAACTGGAATGAAAAACAGAAGAAGTGTTATTTTTCTTATGATGAGAGGAAAAGGCTTCTTGAAGCCGTGCGCTTTGTAGACCTTGTGATTCCCGAAGAAAACTGGGAGCAGAAGATATCCGATGTAAAGGAGTTCAAGGTGGATACCTTTGTTATAGGAGACGACTGGGAGGGGAAATTTGATTTCCTTAAGGAATACTGCGAGGTGGTATATCTTCCCAGGACGCCGGAGATTTCTTCTACTCAGATCAAAAAAGATTTAAAGAGCGCAGGAGAAAAATGATATCCAAATTAAAATCCTTCGTGTACAGGCACCCGTTTTTAAGGAGAAATGCCGAGATTTTCCGGGATACCGTAAAAGGGGCGTTATTTATCCTGCGCACAAAGGGGACTGTAGTTTCTCCAAACAAAATAGTCTTTTGCTCGTATCTGGGCAGGCAATATGCGTGCAGCCCCAAAGCCATATATGAATATATGCTGCAGGATAAGCGCTTTGAAGATTTTGAATTTGTCTGGGTCTTTAAGGAGCCTTCGGTCTTTGCGGGTAAATTGCCCGATAAGAGGCGTACGCAGGTCGTTAAATATCTTTCAAAGGAATTTGAAAATGAAATGGCCGGGGCGGGATACTGGATCTTTAATGCCAGGGTTCCGGTTTACATAAAAAAGCGGAAAGGGCAGACATATATACAGACCTGGCACGGCACTCCCCTAAAGCGTCTTGGGCTTGATGTTACAGGATATATAAAAGGGGCGGATGATATAAAGAGCCTGTACAGGAGCTTTCGCCTGGACGGAAAAAGGCTTGATATTATGCTTTCTCCGTCTTCCTTTTACGGATATTGCATGGCGGGGGCTTTCGGCCTGAAGGGAAAAGACCTTGAGAAAATCGCAAAGCTCGGCTATCCCAGAAACGATATTTTGTATGAAGCTATAGATAAGGACAGGGATGATATCCGAAGGAAGCTTGGCATAGATGAAAATGCAAAAGTCATCCTTTATGCGCCTACCTGGAGAGAAACAGCTTTGGATCCTGCAAAGGGCTCTACATATTCAAACGGGCTTCAATTTGATCCGGGGCTTGATATAGGCGCATTTGCCCAAAGTCTTCCGGATGATACCGTAGTGCTTCTGCGTACTCATTATTTTGTAGCTAAAGGCGCAAAGTCGAAGGATTCGAGGGTTATTGATGTTTCGGATTATGATGATATAAACGAGCTTTATATATGCTCTGATATCCTTATGACGGATTATTCAAGCGTTATGTTTGACTTTGCTATTTTAGGGCGCCCCATGGTCTTTTATATGTATGATATAGATGAATATAAGGCTGTCCGGGACTGGTATTTTCCCATAGAAGATCTTCCGGGGGAGATCATTAAGGATGAGGACAGGCTTCGGGAAGCTGTAGATATTGCGCTTAATGACGACGGGACTCTTGCCCGCAGATCATATGAATTTGGTTTGAAATATTATCCTTTGGGCGGGGGAAGCTCAAAGAGGGTAGCGGATGCTATCCTTAAAGACAGAAAGGAATGACTTAAAATGGGTTTATGGAAATTAAAGAAAAATTTATACAAGCTTGCGCTGCGTATTCATGACGGCGTACTTCAGAAGCTGTACAGAATGTTTTTGTCTTTGCTGAAAGTGGATAAAAATATTATCCTTTTTGAATGTATGCTGGGAAGAAGCTACGGATGTAATCCCCGGGCGATATATGAAAAGATGCTTGAAAAGGGACTTGACAAAAAATACAGGATTTACTGGATAAGAGCAAGAGACAAGCATTTTAAGGTGCCGGGCGGTGCAAAGATAATTACCAGAAACACGCTGGCGCACCATTATTATATGGCAAAGGCGGGTATCTGGGTTTTTAACACAAGGCAAAATGCGTATTTTGTAAAGCGTAAGGAGCAGCATTATATCCAGACCTGGCACGGGACCCCCTTAAAGCTTCTTGGTATGGATATGAATGATGTCTTTATGGCGGGAAACCAAGGTATCGAGGTATATAAGGCCAATTTCTGGAAGCAGTCAAGGCGCTGGGATTATCTGGTTTCGCCCAGTGAATATACGGATGATATATTCAGGCATTGCTTTGATTTTAAGAAAGAATATATTAAAACCGGCTATCCCAGAAACGACTCTCTGGTAAATAATAATAATAAAGAATATATTGACGCCCTTAAGGATAAATATAAGATTCCCAAAGACAAGAAGATTATCCTCTATGCGCCTACCTGGAGGGATAACGAGAGTATTGCCAAAGGAAAGTATATATTTAATCCTCATTTAAATTTTGACAGATTTTATAATTCCATAAAAGATGAATATATGATGATAGTAAAATATCATTATCTTATAGCCGACAGGCTTGATTTTTCCCGGTTTGAGGGAGGAATAAAGGCGATAGATGCGGATATTACGGATCTTTTCCTTATAAGCGATATTCACATGACGGATTATTCTTCTACCATGTTTGACTATGCCGTGCTCGACAGACCCATGGTATTTTATTGCTATGACCTTGATAATTATTTCGTGGGCAGGGGAGTGTATTTTGATTTTGAAGAATATGCTCCGGGTCCCATACTTAAGGATACGGATGAACTTATGGAATTCTTTAGGAATCCTGATTTTGAGCCTTATAAGGAAAAATACCGTATTTTCCGGGAAAAATTCAGCCACAGGGAAGACGGAAAGGGCGCAGAAAGGGTGGTAGACCTTATAGAATCTTTTTAGGGAATTGCTGATTAATTTCAGTAAATCCGTATTATGCGTCAGGTGGGTGCCAGTCGCTCAAACAATGTCCTCGACTGCTGCGCAGTCTGCGGAACTCGTCCTATCGCTAGGTTCGC
>CAJOQM010000110.1 GCA_905236845.1 uncultured Lachnospiraceae bacterium
TTCCAGAGCTTTCAGAGCGGAACCCTTGATGATCGGGCAGCCTTCGAAACCATACTCTTCCAGTACTTCGGTAACTTCCATCTCAACGAGCTCGATCAGCTCATCGTCGTCTACCATATCGCACTTGTTCAGGAATACGATGATGTAGGGAACGCCGACCTGACGGGAAAGAAGGATATGCTCCTTGGTCTGAGCCATAACACCGTCTGTGGCAGCAACAACCAGGATAGCACCGTCCATCTGAGCAGCACCGGTGATCATGTTCTTTACATAATCGGCATGTCCGGGGCAGTCAACGTGTGCATAGTGACGAGAATCTGTCTCGTACTCAACGTGTGCGGTAGAGATGGTGATACCACGCTCTCTCTCCTCGGGTGCCTTATCGATATTCTCGAAATCAACCGCAGCATTACCGTCTACACGCTCGGAAAGAACCTTGGTGATAGCTGCTGTAAGAGTGGTCTTACCGTGGTCAACGTGACCGATCGTACCGATGTTGCAATGGGTCTTTGATCTGTTAAATTTTTCTTTAGCCATTTTTTTACATCCTCCTTAAGATGAATCCGGGCTTAAATGCTACGGTAAATATAGTCAACATTTGAGATTATATCTAATCCCGCGGCATTTTTCAAGCCCTTTTTAAATTATTTTGCTTTGTTTGACATTATCTTTTCCTGAACCTGCTTGGGTACGGGCTCATATTTCTCAAAGAACATTGAGTAATTGCCGCGTCCCTGGGTCTTTGAGCGCAGGTCCGTGGAGTAACCGAACATTTCGGAAAGGGGCACGAATGCCTTTACAATCCTGCCGTTACCCACATCATCCATACCCTCGATGCGACCGCGGCGTGAGTTAATATCACCGATAACGTCGCCCATGTATTCCTCGGGCATGGTTACTTCAACCTTCATGATGGGCTCAAGGATCTGGGGATCTGCCTTAGCCATAGCGTCCTTAAACGCCATAGATCCTGCGATGTGGAACGCCATCTCGGATGAATCGACTTCATGGTAGGAGCCATCATATACGGTAGCGTGGATACCTACTACAGGATAACCTGCCAGTATACCGGACTGTGTAGCCTCCTCGATACCTTCTCCGACTGCGGGAATGTATTCCTTGGGAATGTTACCGCCCACAACCTCAGAGTCAAACTTGAAGAGCTCTTCGCCGTTGGCATCCATAGGCTCGAAACGAACCTTGCAGTGTCCGTACTGACCGCGTCCGCCGGACTGCTTCGCATATTTGGACTCAACGTCAACAGCCTTGGTAAATGTCTCCTTGTATGCAACCTGGGGAGCACCTACATTTGCCTCTACCTTAAACTCTCGAAGCAGTCTGTCTACGATGATCTCCAGATGAAGCTCGCCCATACCTGCGATGATGGTCTGGCCTGTCTCCTCGTCCGTGTGAGCACGGAAAGTGGGATCCTCTTCCGCAAGCTTTGCAAGAGCCTCGCCGAGCTTGCCCTGACCTGCCTTGGTCTTGGGTTCGATAGCAAGCTCGATAACGGGTTCAGGGAACTCCATAGACTCCAGGATAACGGGGTTATTCTCATCACAGATGGTATCACCTGTAGATGTAAGCTTGAAACCTACCGCAGCAGCGATGTCGCCGGCATAAACCTTATCCAGCTCCTCCCGCTTGTTTGCGTGCATCTGAAGGATACGGCCTACGCGCTCCTTCTTGCCCTTTGTTGAGTTGTAAACATATGATCCGGAATTCAGGGTACCTGAATATACTCGGAAATATGCAAGACGACCAACGAAGGGGTCTGTAACAATCTTAAATGCCAGAGCAGAGAAAGGCTCGTCATCGGACGAATGCCTGCTCATCTCGTTGCCCTCCATATCCACACCGTTGATATCAGGTATGTCTGTGGGAGCGGGCATAAATGCGATAACCGCATCAAGAAGCTTCTGAATACCCTTGTTCTGGTGAGCGGAACCGCAGCATACGGGAACACCTTCATTTGAAATGGTTCCCTTGCGCAGAGCTGCCTTAAGCTCATCTATGGAAAGCTCCTCACCTTCGAGATACTTCATCATAAGTTCGTCATCAAATTCACAAACCTGCTCGATAAGCTTTTCGTGATATTCTTCAGCCTGATCCTTTAAATCATCGGGTATGTCTGTTATGGAAATGTCCTCGCCCTTGGCATCATTGTAAATATATGCCTTCATCTCGAACAGATCCACAATACCCTCAAAGTGGTCTTCCTTACCGATAGGAAGCTGGGTAACTACGGCGTTCTTGCCGAGCTTTGTACCGATCTCGTCTACGGTGTTAAAGAAATCCGCACCCAGTATATCCATCTTGTTTACGAAAGCCATACGGGGTACACTGTATGTATCCGCCTGCCTCCATACGTTTTCGGACTGGGGCTCGACACCGCCCTTTGCATCGAAGACGCCGATGGCGCCGTCAAGCACGCGAAGAGACCTCTCAACCTCCACCGTGAAATCCACGTGTCCCGGAGTATCGATAATGTTGATACGATGCTCCTTGGCTCCTGCCTTGGGTTTGCACTTTTCCTGCTCAGTCCAGTGACAGGTAGTAGCGGCGGAAGTAATGGTGATACCGCGCTCCTGTTCCTGCTCCATCCAGTCCATGGTAGCAGTACCTTCGTAGGTCTCACCGATCTTGTAATTTACACCGGTATAATAGAGAATACGCTCTGTCAACGTGGTCTTACCTGCGTCGATATGAGCCATGATACCGATGTTCCTGGTTTGTTCCAGGGGATATCCTCTCTCAGCCAAGATAATTCCTCCTTAAATCTCTTCCCTGCACTAGAATCTGTAATGAGCAAAAGCCTTGTTGGACTCTGCCATCTTGTGCATGTCTTCTTTCCTCTTTACGGCTGCGCCTGTGTTGTTGGCTGCATCCATAATCTCATTCGCCAAACGCTCTTCCATGGTCTTCTCGCTGCGAGCGCGTGAAAACGTGGTGAGCCAGCGAAGGCCTAAAGCCTGACGCCTGTCGGGGCGTACTTCGATAGGTACCTGGTAGGTAGCACCGCCGATACGACGAGCCTTTACTTCGAGCATGGGCATGATATTGTTCATCGCCTCTTCGAATACATCTACTGCAGGCTTTCCTGTCTTTTCTTCGACGCGTTCAAATGCGCCGTATACAATTTTCTGTGCGATGCCCTTCTTGCCGTCCAGCATGATATTGTTTATCAGCTTTGTTACAACCTTGTTGTTGTATATAGGATCCGGCAGGACATCTCTTTTTTGGGTATGACCTTTACGTGGCACGTTCCTTCCCTCCTTAAACATAGTGTGCATGACTAATACTGCTGCATGCGATTTAAATCACAGGTACTGCAACTTTTTCAATTGCCTGTGCCGGAACCCCCGATTGGGGAGAAATATAGAAGCCGCTGCGAAATGGCTGCCTGACAGTCGTTTCGCAGGACTTAAGTGAAAAGTTCCAACACTTACCTTATTAAATTGTGCTTGCAAACGACTGATTAAGCCTTCTTAGGACGCTTTGCGCCGTACTTTGAACGGGCCTGCTTCCTGTTTGCAACGCCTGCGGTGTCCAATGTTCCGCGGATCACATGGTAACGGGTACCGGGGAGATCCTTAACACGGCCGCCGCGAACGAGTACCACGCTATGCTCCTGAAGGTTGTGTCCTTCGCCGGGAATGTAGCTGGTAACCTCGATGCCATTGGAAAGGCGCACTCTGGCGATCTTACGAAGCGCAGAATTCGGCTTCTTCGGTGTAGCGGTCTTTACTGCGGTGCAGACGCCTCTCTTCTGGGGAGAGGGATTCTTTACAGCCGTCTTGTGCAGTGAGTTAAAACCTGTCTGAAGTGCCGGTGCGGTAGACTTCTTCTGTGATGTCTGCCTTCCCTTGCGTACAAGCTGGTTGAATGTTGGCATTCCTTTCACCTTCCTTTCTTAATGATTTGTGCCTTCGGGCACATGAGCCACTGGGGAATCGAACCCCAGACAACTTGATTAAAAGTCAAGTGCTCTACCGACTGAGCTAGTGGCCCATATTCTGTTTAATGAGAACCCGTCTCACTATATGTTATGTAAACTGGGCTAGTTGGATTCGAACCAACGAATGCGGGAATCAAAATCCCGTGCCTTACCGCTTGGCGATAGCCCAATGTTGGCGAACCCCTTGGGGATTGCGGGTGGGTAGAGGGATTCGAACCCTCGGTCTTCGGAACCACAATCCGACGCGATAACCAACTTCGCTATACCCACCATAATGTGCGACTCGACTAGGTTCGAGCTGCGCACTCGTTCTCGTTAATGTTTCAAAGCGCCCGACTCGACTAAGTTCGAGCTGCGCCTATCGGCTTGCTCTCACTAAGTCTCCCTGTGCACAAGATTTCTAAACTCTCGCTGCGACTGCCGTCTTGCGTTCGCTAAGAAATCATAGCGTACCTGAAGGGATTCGAACCCCCGACCCACGGCTTAGAAGGCCGTTGCTCTATCCGGCTGAGCTACAGGTACATACTCAAATACTTTCAGCCCCTAAAGGCTTCCAAAATCCATCCGGCTGGTTCGATTGCTAAATAGCAAAGAAAAAGAGCGGGTGATGGGAATCGAACCCACGTATCCAGCTTGGAAGGCTGGTGTTCTACCATTGAACTACACCCGCATAGTTACGCACAACGCTGCAACAAAAGAAAAAATTCGTCGGGGTGACAGGATTCGAACCTGCGACCTCCTGGTCCCAAACCAGGCGCTCTAGCCAAGCTGAGCCACACCCCGTCACCTTCAAGCGTGCCATGGTATTCTACATCAGCGGACTTGCCTTGTCAACAACTTTTTTTAATTTATAATTTTCCCATATGACATTAACCGCAAAATATAGCGCCAAACCGAATTATCCGGCTCCAAAAAAGCCCTCCGCCGTGTATATTTTACACAACGAAGAGCTTTTCGACAAACCGGAAAATGATTATTCGTTATTCTACGACAATAACCACGTTCTCGTAGGTTCCCGGAGCAAGCTCCGAAACTTCCTCGCCTGCCGATTCATCATAGGTGCTTAAAGAATTTGATGCATCACAATTTTCATATATCTTTATGGTCATCCCCTCCGGAGCCGTTACACTAGCGCCGTCTTCTATTGTAAGAGAACCCAGCGCAGACCTACCCGTAACAACCCATTCAGAGCCCGATACTACGGTCATATCCACGCCGTAATTTTCGGTATCGGCATAATCCGTATCATCGGCTACGATAAGATTTGCCTGCACATCCTCTACCCAGGAATCATTGTTAAATACATCCTCGCTATAGCCGTCGTCTTCAAGCATAGCTACAAGGTTTTCTTCTGACCAAAGGTCGATCCAGCCCTGATATGTGCCGGATACCACAGCCCCTTTAAGCGTAGCGTTTTCACCTACGGTCACAGTCATTTTCCTCTGATAATCCTGATGCAGGATATCGCCTTCGTAAGTGCCGTTCTCGTAAGTTCCGCTGATACCCGGTACGTCCTCGCCTTCGCCGATCGCAAGATATCCGCTGGCACTGGGAGGATCGTATGTCACAACAGACTGGAGCAACACGCCGTTTGACGAGCGCACATCGGAGGCATCAAAGGTAAAGTCTGCGTTCATGCTGCGCACAAGAGCTATGGAGCCGTAAAGGTTCTTGCTGAAGAAATACGAAGCTCCGCAGCCGGCGCCGGAGCCTATGATGTCTACTCCCGGCATGAAGAATTCATCGTCATAAGACATGGGAGTAACATCATCGGAAAGATCCTCCGTCATAGTTGATATTACAGTATTTTTGAACACTCCCTTTGCCACCATGGAAGTATCTGCAAGTGAATTATGCACTACTATGGCATTAAAGGGCGCCGCAATCGTTGAGACAGCCTCCGTATCCACATCATAGTCGGGCACCTTTGACATGGCGTCGTCGTCTTCAAGGGCAGCCGCACCGGTATCTGTTATGATATCGCTTTCGCCGCACATAAACACGCCGTACTGACCGCCGTACAGGGAAGATCCATAAAGGCGCATGCCGTATGTAAGATAGGTGGCGTATCCGCCGTCGGTGGATGTACCCGTGCTGTTTACTACATATGTATATGCATCCACGGAATCCTGGGATATGGCTCCCCAGTTATTGGATGTTACCGTAGATCCATAGAACCAGGAATTATTCCTTGTCATTAGGAGCGTCGCCCTGGCGCCTCCCGCAAGGAGTTTAAAAGGCGGCATCCAAATTTCGTCGCTGTGCGCCGTAAGCACGGAATCCTGAACTACCAGTGATGTAGCTTCCGGCGAGTCGGTGCTTAACATATATACAGGCGTTGATCTCGCATCTTCCGAGCTTATGGAAGAATTCTTTATCCATAATTCTCCCGTTTCCACTCCCACGCCGACACCTGCAACGGCCTCATAGCCAGCGTCGTTGTTTATCTGGCCTGCGCTTACTGATATGGTTGAGTCTTCTATGGTAAATACATCATCCTCCGAGTCCTTTGATATCGCAATACCGTTAGCCTCTTCGGCTGTTATGGTTACTCCTTTTATGCCGTCTGCGGTAACAGACGAAGAATCTCCGGAAATGTCCCCTGCATAACCTTCCGAATATGTTACCTCATCCCCGGATACGGTGATTCCCGCAAAGGAAGATACTTCTTCATATGTAGCAAACTCCTGCCCCGCCGAGCCGGAGCCTCCGCCGCTTCCCGCATCCCCCGATGCGTCCCCCGATGCATCAGCGCTTGCGGTCACATCTGCGCTATCTCCCGAAGCTCCTCCAGATGTGCTCCCGGAGCCGCAGGCCGTCATCGCCACAAGGGATAGTGACAAAGTCACGGCCGCGAGACTTCTGAATACTTTGTATCTCATTACCTTTCTCCTTTCCAAGATGAAAATTTTATGCCCTTAAAGGGCCACACACTTAAGGAAAGTCTATATCACCCAATCTGTAATTTGCAACAAAAACCTCCCCGCTCCGGGAAACTTTGTGGCGAAGGACGAAATATTCAAGGTCTGTTGTGCTGAAAATACAATTTTTATAAAATTTTTACTATCATTATATTACTTTATACTGCCGATATATGATATGGTAAAGGAGCGTCGTAATAACGACGCAGATTGCTTTGCTGTAGCCATATCATTATGCATGGCTTCACCTGTTGTCGCATTCGCCGGGAACGTTACCCTGTCGGATTCCGTTACCCAATATAAGGCTGTCTAAAAAAAGGGCTACACCATATCCCTTGCATCCGGCACCTATATCGGCACCCAAAAGGTAAAGGTAAAAGCCAAAAAAGGCTATAAGGTCTATTACAGCCGGTCTAAAAGCGCTTTTAAGAAAAAGAATGTGATAAAGTCAAAAAAGACAAAGACATTTACCGTATCTTCTTCCAAAACCCTCTATATCTATGCGGTTAAATCCACAAATAGAATCACAGCAAAGAAGCTTAAATGGAAGAAAATCAAAAAGAAGGTTCAGAAATATTCCTATACTATAACTACAAACACCACCTCCCTTGATGTTACGGACACTACAACGACAGCATCCACTGATACCGCATCAACCGACACCACAACAGATGACAGCTCGACAGACGACAATTCCTCGGAAGAAGCTACGGACGGCTCCTCCGGCGAGGTCAGTGTAGACTGGGGCACGGGCTCCACCACGTCCGCCACCAGGCTAAGCGGGTCGTATACCGCAGTTACTTTGAGCAGTAATACCATATCGCTTGCGCTGGCAAGCTCATCTACGGATGTAACGGATAATTCGGATACTTTGGGTGCCACAAAGACAGAGGCTACATCCACCGCTGTAGAATACACCGTAATAGAAATACCTTCCGGCGGCAGCTATACCCTGACGGGAGAAGGAGTCAACGTAGTCGTGGAAATAACTACGACTGAAGCTGTAAGCTTAACTCTTTCGGGAGTCACCATAGATAACAAGGCTATGGGTACTGCTTCGGGTCAGGATCTGCCTGTTATTTATAATGCTGTAGCTACTGCATTGACTATTATCCCATCCGGTACAAATTCCCTGCCGGGAAATGCAAGCTATGCTTCAGCTCCCGCCAGCGGCGTAATCTACCAAAAAAAAGAAGGAACCATTACCATAAACGGCTCCGGCACTCTGATAGTCGAGGACGCCATGTCTTCATCTACCGACTTTGGAGATAACGACCCCTCCGACGGCATCGCCACAAAGGGCGGACTCACCATTACCTCCGGCACCATTGTAATGGATAATGTCTACGGAGACGGCATACAGACCAAGGGAAACTTTATCATGACAGGCGGAAATCTTAAGATTACCACCTACTATGAGTATGCCGGGGTTAATTTCTACAACAGCAGTACAAGCTCCTATGTATACAAACTGTTTGGCACATATAACACTTTAAGCAAAAACGAAACCACCTCTACCAAGACAGAGACCGCATATTACGACACGGGAAGCCACAAGGGCATAAAAGCGGGAACCAAGGCAGAGACCTACAGCTACACATCAGTAGCGGACGGTTCTACCAATGTTGCAAACACCGAATATACAACCGAGGCCTCCGGCGGCTCGTCTGCTGCTACAGCTACGGCATCCACCAGCATTTCCTCTTCTTCGGGTGCGGGAGGCGGAGGCGGCGCCCCCGGTGGCGGCAATATGCCGGGACGTTAAAGTGCGGGTACTGAATCCTATGGTTTCCTCGCTTTCAGTACCCAAGCCCACTCATTCCGGGTGCTGACTGCAATGTTTTCCCCGCTTTCAGTACCCGAATCCATTCATTCCGGGTACTGACCAGCATGTTTTCCCTGGTTTCAGTACCCAAGCCCACTCATTCCGGGTACTGACTGCAATGTTTTCCCTGGTTTCAGTACCCAAGCCCATTTATTCCGGGTACTGACCACAATGTTTCCCCCCGCCTCAGTACCCCGATCCACTCATTCCGGGTACTGACTACCATGTTTTTCCCCGCCTCAGTACCCGACCCAACCACACACCCCGCACACCACACACCCCACCCTCCCACGCAAACGCAAAACCCCCTGCCCGGAATGACCCAAAGCAGGGGGTAAAGTCAAAAAATATTATATCTATTCTGCATTGAACAATTCGGAAAGTTCATCCGCATGTTCCTGCAGTACCTCAAGGAGATACTTATCAAAGTGTCTTGCATCTGTATCCTCATCACCGAATTCATATGTTTCCTGACCGTAGTCGATTACATCGAATCCGGGGATTGCCTTGCTGGCGCCGGCTGTCCTGTAGGATACGGCGTCTGCAAGCGAGAAGCTTACGTTACCGTCTTCATCCAGGGTTACCCAGCTGCTTAAGTCTGTGCCGGTAGCCTCGGTCTCGTCTCCGTTTTCAGTCTGTGCTTCGGCTGCAGGCTTTTCTATAGTAGTAACCTGTGCATCCTCTGCATATTCAGCATACATCTGGTCTACATAGAGCACGAAGCTCTCACCTAAGATTTCGCTGGGCACGTGACCGCCGTCCCACTGCCACTCGATATTGGCATCGATGCCGCAATTAAGCCACTGTATCTGCATGTTAAGCGATGCAAACATGGACATATCGCCCTCGGAAGCTCCCATAAGGATTCTTACCCATGTGGGGTTGTCAGTATCGTCGTCGCCTATGTAGTTAAGAGGATTGTAAAGCTCTACCTGATTGTTGCCGTACTCGTCTCCTGACTCTACTTCGGCTATATCAGACTCATAAGCTTCAAGCATTTCATCATAGGTGCTGTAGTTTGCAGAGTCCGTGCTGCTGCCCGAAGCCTGTGTCGTTCCCGCATCGGGAGTACCTACTTCCATCTCGTCTCCTGCTGAAACAACATTTTTGTTGGTTGAACCGCTGTCAGAGCTGTATGCTGCATCAGATCCCGCAGAAGATACAGCCTCTTCAATCGTATCAACCGCATCGGAATAATCATCAGAAAGCGTACCGTCTTCTATAAGGCTCTTAAGCCAGGTTACCAGTTCCGATGTGTCTGAAGGTATTTCAGATGTAAGTCCCAATGTATCAAGCTCTGAATAAAGCTCGCTCACTCCGTCAAGCTGAAGGAGCGCTGATACACCTGAACTGTCAGTAGAAGCTGAATCAGAGGGATCTCCTTCCATATCACCGCCGGGACCGCCCCCAGCAGCATCGCCGCTGGCAAAGCCTCCCATGCCGCCGCCGGGACCTCCGCCCATGCCGCCGCCGGGTGCGCCCATACCGTCAGAAGAGCTGCTCTTTGCATATCTTCCTTCGATGAAAGCCTGCGACTTGTCGGCTGTGGTCATAGCCGCTACTTCTTCGTCGGAAAGAGCGTTGCCGTCTGCATCAAACCATGTCCAGCCCTCTGCATAATCAAGATTGTCTATATACCACTGCAGGTTTTCCATAAACTCAGCCATATAAAGATCAAGATATGTGCCGCCGTATCCATTGGTATCGGCATATTTTTCTTCATCATATTCTATGGTAAGGGCTATGGTGCTGTTCATCTCGCCGTCGCCATCAAGGTCAAATCCTACGGCAGACTCCTCTACAGAAAGGTTCTGCTCGTTAATATATTCCATATATTCTTCCGACAGATAACCGGCCAGCTGCTCCTGGAAAGAAGATCCAAAATCATAATCCGTATCCATGTAATATTCAAACGCCATGGTCATATCGCCTTCAGCAAGGGATGTAATAGCACTGTATGCGATGCATCCCCATACGCCGTCGGATATATCATAATCCGTGCCGTCGATAGTAACGGTAGTTGAATAAGTGCCGTCTCCGTTATCGTATACGCCTACTGCGCCGCACTCTGCTTCATATGCACAGAAGTCGGAGTTGTTGGATGTAGCCGCTACCATTGCTGCATGAGCGCCGCCGCCGGATCCGCCTGTCGATACGAAATATTCTACATTTCCGGGAAGATTGCCAAGCAGGATATTGTATTTAATGAACCTGATAGCGTTCTTTTGGTCTACGAGGCAGTCAGGAGCATCGCCGGTGTACACCGTATCTCCGGAAGCATCCTCATAGGAGCTCTGCTTTCCTCTGTTTCCTATTGCTACATTAATGTATCCTGATGATGCATATGTAGTTCCCGCAAGAGTGTTTTCCGCAGAACCGTATCCGGCAGCTCCCGTGTTAATAATAACCGGCGCCGTAGCGGCTGTATAAACCTGACCGTACTCCGTGGTGATCTCCGCATCGTAATTTATCACAAGAGTTCCCTGGACATCTGATGCGGAGGAGCCTGCCGTTACGTCAGCCTCGCCATCTCCCGTAGTATCAATACCCTTTACATACGCTCCGGGCACGCATACCGATGCTCCCTGATAATCAGGCAGCACGGGATTTACCGTGGTCTGCACGATAGACATTACCCATGCGTCTCCACTGCTGTCATAAGACCAGGTCGCCTCATCGTTATTTGCAAGATTAAGCGCCTCCTCTATGCCTTCCTGTGACATGTCCACAGCAGCATTTTCCGACGCCGTCGATGATGAAGCCCCGGACTCGGAAGAGTCCGACGAACTTCCACAGGCTGCCATAGACACCGTAAGTACTGCCGTCATAAGGACAGCAGCAATTCTCTTAAGTCTCATCATTTACCTCCTAAAAATATATTCCGCTTGTGCGGTTTTAAGGAACGCCTCACGGCGCCCCTTCTTTCCATGACGAAAAGATACCATATGAACCTTAAAGAAACCTTGAAAAGTTATGAATTAATTGTGGAGTCTCACCTCAAACGTATTCACCCCGCCCCGGCTTGTAAACTCGATTTTTCCGCCATGTGCATCAACTATGTTTTTGGCAATGGAAAGCCCAAGGCCGTAGTGACCGTCGGCGCTCCTTGCTTCATCTGCCCTGTAAAATCTCTCAAACATCCTTTCTTTACGCTGTCGGGAATCTCTTCACCGGGGTTTGAAACCTTCAGCACGGCATTTGCTCTTTCTGATTTAAGAGATATGCACACGCACTCCTTGTCTCCGTCAGTCTTTTCATAATGGGATATTGCGTTATCCGTAAGTACGGAGACAAGCTGTGAAAGCCACGCCTCATCCCCCGGCACATGAATGTCTTCTTCCACATCGGTTTCTATTATAATCCCCTTTTCATAGGCGAAAGATTCCATGGGCAGAACGCACCCAAGAACTATCCGGGAAAGATCTACGTCATCTTTTTTCATTGCCACCTCATCCGTGCGGGCCAGGTCAAGGAGACTTATAACCAAATCTTTCATCCTGTTATTCTCATGGATTATATTTGAAAGCCATTTGTTTTTGCCTATTTCTCCTTCAAGCACCTGGGCGTTGGTGCCTATTGCGCTTATGGGAGTTTTAAGTTCATGACCTGCGTCGGATATAAATTGCTTTTGCTTTTCATATATAATTCTTACGGGCCGAAGTGTCCGGTTTTCCAAAAACAGCGTAGCCCCAAAGAGCAATATAAGTGCGCCGGCACCCGCAGCCATCATGTTTCTTGCAAGGGCATTCATATTACCATAAAAGCTGTCTGCACTCATCATTATAACGCAGGTATAGGTCACGAAATTCTCCGTGCGATATAGCATCCCTTCACTTATTCCGCTGCTTTCGCTCCCCTCTTCGCCAAGTATCTCCGCCGCCAGTTCGCTAAGCTCATCATCGCTCATCAAGGGGCTTACATCATTCATAATATCAGCCACTTCGCCATCTTCATAAAATGTCACAAGGTAAAGAACGGAAGAATCCGTATATTCGTTTTCGTCCTGATTGGTGACGTAAGGCTCGCTCCCAAGGGAATATGATAACAGAAAATTGCTCATTATATTTTGATTCTGGTTGTATACGGATTTGTATGTATTTATGTAAACCATATAGAGCATGCAAATAATAACGGCGGCAAGCACAGCCATAACCACCGCCGTTATTTTAATTATGGATTTTCGGAATATGTTATTTTTGCCTGAGCTCATACCCTATTCCCCTTACGGCTTTTATTTCCATATCAGATCCTACAAATTTGAGCTTTTTTCTGGTAAATGATATATAAACTTCCACATTATTATATTCGGTCTCGTTTTCATAACCCCAGATTTTAAGTGCGAGATTCTCCTTGCTTATTATCTTTCCCTTGTTCAGCATAAGATATTCCATAATGTGATATTCCTTTTCTGAGAGGCGGATTTCCGTGCTATTTGCTGTGTTAGCAAGCATAAGGGTGTCTTTGGAAAGTCTAAGCTTCCCGCTTACAATATCCCCCTTTTCATCGGACATATCAAACTCTCCCCGCCTTATAAGGGCACGGATCCTCGCCAAAAGCTCCTTTGTCTCAAAAGGCTTCGTAAGATAATCATCCGCCCCGGAATCAAGTCCCTCAACCTTGTCATCGGTACCGGTACGAGCCGTAAGCATCAATATCGGCGTTTTAAGTCCGGCGCTTCTTACATCCTTCGCAATGGCGTATCCGTTTTTTCCGGGCAGCATTACATCCAATATAATAAGGTCATAGATACCGCTTAGCGCAGCCTCATTTCCCTCAACCCCGTCAAGAAAAGTATCCGTCTCATATTGCTCTGTACGCAAAATCTCGCTAAGAGCCTGAGCCATAGGTTTTTCGTCTTCTATCAAAAGTATTCTCATGAATTCATTATAATACATCCGATTTGAAATAATATACTCTGTCAGATATAATTAGGGGCAAATGGGGTATATTATGAACAGAGTTTATATAGCAATAGATTTAAAAAGCTTTTATGCCTCCGTGGAATGTGTGGAGCGGGGATTGGATCCCCTTGATACAAACCTCGTGGTGGCAGACGAGAGCAGGACGGAAAAGACTATCTGCCTCGCTGTTTCCCCGTCTCTTAAAGCATACGGGATTCCGGGAAGAGCCAGACTTTTCGAGGTGGTACAGGCTGCAAAAAGCATTAACGCCGACAGGCGATTTTATGCCCCTTCCCGCTCTTTTACGGGAAAATCTTTTCTGGCAGGCGAGCTCGCAAAGGACCCGTCCCTTGAGCTTGATTATATCGTTGCAAAGCCCCGTATGGCTTATTATATGAAATACAGCACGGATATATACAAGATATACCTGAAATACGTTTCGGCCGATGATATTCAGGTATATTCCGTAGACGAGGTTTTCATGGATGTAACCCAATATCTGCGCACATACAAAATGACTCCCCGCCAGCTTGCTTCAACTATTATGAAGGATGTCCTCGAGCAAACCGGAATAACGGCGACGGCCGGCATCGGCACGAATCTTTATCTGGCAAAGGTAGCCATGGACGTTATGGCAAAGCATATTCCCGCCGACGAAAACGGCGCCCGCATAGCGGAATTGGACGAAATGAGCTACCGCAGGGAGCTTTGGAGCCACCGGCCCGTCACGGATTTTTGGAGAGTAGGAAGCGGCACCGCAAAAAAGCTTTCCCGGCTGGGACTTTACACCATGGGAGATGTAGCTGCATATTCCGAATACGGCGAAGATACCCTGTACAAAATTTTCGGCGTAAATGCAGAGCTACTCATAGATCACGCCTGGGGCTGGGAGCCCTGTACCATAGATTATATAAAGCAATATAAGCCCCAAAGCAATTCCTTAAGCATGGGACAGGTATTGCAGCGCCCCTACGCCCATGACGAAGCCGGCATAATCGTCTGGGAAATGGCAGATCATATGGCTCTTAGCCTGGTTTCAAAGAGGCTGGTAACAAAGCAGATGACTTTGACCATAGGCTACGAAGGGCTAAAAGACCCCGACGCTTTATCAGATTATAAGGGTGAGACCGGGCTTGACAGATACGGCCGCACCGTACCAAAGCATGCCCACAGCACAGCAAACCTTGATAAATACACTTCCTCATCCCGGTTTATAACATCGGCAATCACGGATTTATACGAAAAAATCACGGACAAAAATCTAATGATCCGAAGAATAACCGTAACCGCCTGCGGTGTTATAAGCGAAGATAACATCCCCGGCGAGCCCGAATACGAGCAGCTTAATATATTTACGGATTATAAAGCCTGGGATGAGCAGAAAAAAGAGGAAGAAGAGCGTCTAAAAAAAGAAAAGGCGATGCAGCTTGCCCAGCTTAAGATCAAAAAGCGCTATGGAAAGAACGCAATCCTTAAAGGAACAAATTTCCTTGAAGGCGCCACCGAAAGGGAGCGCAACGCCCAGATTGGAGGTCACAAAGCATGAGCAATTATGATGATATTATTAACCATCCACACTATCAGTCAAAAAAGCGTCCCCATATGTCCATGATAAACCGGGCCGCCCAGTTTGCGCCTTTTGCGGCTCTTACAGGATATGATGATTCTATCAGCGAGGCGACGAACGAAAACCTGAAATTTGTGGAAAATTTTATTGAATTTGAAGATACAGATCCGGCATAAAATCTTCTGCCGGAGATATCCTCCACTCCCGGCTTTAGCACGGTCGGAGGTTGTGAAAGTCTTAACTTAACATCCGAAAAAGGAGCATCCAATGAAAACAAGAGCACTTAAAACACCCAAAATACGACGTTTCGAAGAACCCCACGCACGTATTTCAAGGATGGCAGCGACAGAGGGCATAGTCCTTCTTGAAAACAACGGCATCCTGCCTCTTGAAAAAGGCGGCAGCATAGCTCTTTACGGAAAGGGCGCCGAATATACCATAAAAGGCGGCTCCGGAAGCGGCGAGGTAAATTCACGACACAATGTAAGCATCCGGGAGGGGCTTGAAAGCGCCGGATACACTATTGCTACCGACAGGTGGCTTTCGGATTATGATAATGATTATGTTGCAAAAAAAGAAGCATTCCGCACAATGATGCGTAAAAAATCCGGTTTTATGAATCTTTCGACTTTGGAATATGTAATGAATAATCCCTTCCAAAGCCCCGAGGGTATGCTTATCACAGATAAATATCTGGCAAATCCTGAGGTCCCCTGTATATATGTAATCTCACGCCAGGCAGGAGAAAGCATGGACAGAATGCCCGAAAAAGGAGACTTTCTCTTTAGCGACAGGGAAACAGAAAACCTGAACATCTGCCGCAGACACTACCGCCGGCTGATTCTTGTAATAAATGTAGGCGGATATATGGATTTGTCACCGATAGATAAGATTAAACCCGACGCTGTCATATTCTTCTGCCAGCAGGGCGCTCAAGGCGGTCATGCTTTTGCGGATATTTTGACAGGGGATGTAACGCCGTCGGGACACCTTTCCTCAACCTGGCCTTCCAAATACGAAGATGTGCCGTGCGCAGAGGATTTCAGTATCTTAAACGGCAATACGGAATATGAAGAATACCGGGAAGGGATATACATGGGCTATCGCTATTTTGACAGCAAAGAGGTCGCACCCCGCTATCCCTTCGGATACGGTCTTAGTTATACGGATTTTAAAATATCATCCGAAGCTTTCCCGTCAGATAAGACAATTACCGTGGATGCAACCGTGCAAAACACGGGAAAACACGCCGGTAAAGCCGTCGTCCAGGTATATGTATCCTGCCCTGACGGATGCATTGACAAAGAATATCAAAGGCTTGCAGGCTTTGCAAAGACCCATACCTTATCTCCCGGAGAAAGCGAGAGCCTTAAGATTACTTTTCCCGCATCGGATCTTGCAAGCTTCGCCGAAGAAAAGCATGCATGGATAATGGAGCCGGGCGAATATATAATCCGTGTGGGCTCTCATTCACGGGATACTGCAAAAGCTGGAGTATATACTCTTGATAAAGAAATCATTATGCCCCTGTATGACAAAGCGGATGCAGCAGATTCCGCAGATGATGAGACATCCGATTATGATACGGCAAATTCGGAAAACAAGGATTTTGACCTTGTCGATATCCTGAACCCGGTCGATTTGATATCCCTTTGCATGGGTACCGGCATGGATTCGAGCATCCCCAAACCTCACGAATTTACAGTGCCGGGAGCTGCCGCCTACACCACGGACAATCTCGAAAGCATCGGCATCCCCGCCATAAGCTTCTGTGACGGGCCGGCAGGGCTGCGCCTGCAGGATATATCCAGACAGTTTGGCAAATCCATGCACATGACAAAGCCTGTAATGGAGGGCTTCGACTATCTGCCCGCCGTAGCGCGCGCCTTATCCGTCCGTAAGCCAAAGCACGGAAAGACTTATTATCAATACGCCACCGCCTTCCCTGTCGGCATGTCCATAGCCCAAAGCTGGAACACAAAAGTCGCTTCCGCCATCGGGCATTGCGTGCAGCGGGAAATGAAAGCCTTCGGCGTAGAGGTATGGCTGGCTCCGGGAATGAACCTTCACAGAAATCCCCTGTGCGGGCGCAACTATGAATATTTCTCGGAGGATCCCCTCTTAAGCGGGCGTATGGCAGCCTCCATCACAAAGGCCGTCCAGTCGAAGCCCGGCTACGCCGTGACCATAAAGCATTTTTGCTGCAACAACCAGGAAATAAACCGCATGAACATCTCCGCCAACGCTTCGGAGCGCACCCTTCGGGAACTGTATTTAAGAAATTTTGAAATCGCCGTCAAAGAGGGACACCCCCTTTGCATAATGACAAGCTACAACAAAGTAAACGGCACATATTCTGCGGAAAACGAATGGCTTCTTACACAGATACTGCGGAAAGAATGGGGATTTGACGGAGTTATAATGACAGACTGGACCACGACGCCATATATGCTGGATGCGGCAAAATGCCTTAATGCGGGGGTTAATATGATGATGCCGGGCATAAGAACCGATGCATTCAGGATAAAGAAAGCTCTTAAAGACGGCTCCTTAAGCATGGAGACCTTAAAGCGCCGGGCGCAAAATGTCCTTGACCTCATAAGACAAAGCAAATTGTATAACGAAAATCGTAAA